>JBCCUY010000274.1:0-4858 GCA_039196145.1 Bacteroidota bacterium | reverse complement strand
GGGGGTCTCCCTAAAAAACTGAAGCATTTCTTCAGCTGGAACGCCATTGGCATAAAGTGCGCCCACCAAGGCCCCAACACTGGAACCAGCAATTACATGGGCTTCCATCTCGTGTTCGCGCATAGCTTTAATCAATCCAATATGGGCCATCCCTCGGATTCCGCCTCCGGAAAGGACTAGTCCAATTCGTTTTGCTGTGGATACCGCTTTTGTCATTCAAAAAAAGATTCTAGGCCCTATAAAATTAACTTCCCTAGACCAAAAATCCAGCCTTTGACCCTAATTTTAAGAGATAATTACCGACTGGTGAGTCGGTCTTGCTTAAAAATGAGGCTCTTTTTTACACTTTATCGAGTTCTGCTCGATTTTAATCCTTGACTATTTCAGCTCCATAATTTGCCCACCGACTGGAGGGTCGGTTTGTTAAAATTTAGCATTTCAAAGAAAAATTGTAATTCCATAGCCCCTTTTTCGACCCAAAAATGGTGTAGATATTTATCGTAAGTTTACGACAGTCACCCAAGCAGTTTGGAACAACATCAATTAAAAGATACGGCCATTCTCATTTTTGCCAACTCGGCAGAAGTGGATGCACATGCCAAAAAAGTCCATAACGGTGTTCCCCTTTTTGATGCGCTTACCGCTCAAACCCTTAAGAAAGTCCAAAGGACCGGACTGCCCTATTTTCATTTTACTGAAAAGGAACAATGCGGGAATTCCTTTGGTGACCGATTTGTAAATGCCATTAAACAAGTTTTTAATCAGGGGTATTCCAAAATTGTTGCGGTAGGCAATGATAGTCCACACTTGGGAACCCAACAGATTCTAAAGGCAGCCGCAGATACATCTTCCGAAAATGTGGTTTTGGGACCTTCTTTGGATGGTGGTTTTTATCTTTTGGGACTCCACGCCGACCATTTTCAGGAGAGCAGTCTACGCCAACTGCCATGGCAGACCAGTTCACTGCTACAAAGGACCAAAAAGCTCCTAAAAGGACTTCAAGTTGAGATCACGCTCCTTAATCCCTTAACGGATATCGACTCGTTAACCGATGTGAAGCGCTTGTCCAACGCCATTAGAAGTTTAGGAAAACAATGGCTGCAGTTTTTTTCCCATTTGCTTCAAAAACAATCTTCATATTTTGAGGAACAGCACCTGTTTCTTCAAACCTATAGCTTCAGTATACCTTTTAATAAAGGTTCACCCTTGCGTTTTGCTTAGACCTTAAATGTGCCGACCTGAATCCGGTCAATTTTTCAATTTTATTTCGATGTGTCTGTAGTTAGGTACATCCATCACAATCCAAAAAGCAAAACAAATGGCAAATTCATATTACGACCCAGCAGACCTTAGAAAGTTTGGTAAGATTACCGAATGGAGCGAGGAATTGGGAACCAAATTCTTTGATTACTATGGGAAGGTGTTCGAAGAAGGTGCTTTAAGCGCCCGCGAAAAATCGCTAATCGCCTTAGCGGTTGCCCATGTAGTAAAATGCCCCTACTGTATAGATGCCTACACCAAAGATGGCCTGCAACGCGGCATTACCAAGGAAGAAATGATGGAAGCCGTGCATGCCGGAGCCGCCATTGAAAGTGGTGCAACCTTGGTACATGGGGTTCAAATGATGAATAAGTATAACAAACTGTCCATGTAGGCTTAAAAGCTACTATTATGAGTGAGAGCATCATGACCGAAATTAAAAAGGCAGCTAAGAAATCCCTCAAGGCTAGGGATGGTGAGCTTGCCTCCATCAACCGGCAGTTGGACATCTTGAACGGTGGTATTTTTGCCGATGGGGAGCTTCCTTATTTTAAGGATAAAATCGCAGAAATAGGGCATTTTCCACTACGGCCTAGCAAGTTGGAAATCCTGCAAATCAATGTAGGGTACATGTGCAACCAAGTCTGCGAACACTGCCATGTGGATGCTGGTCCTGACCGCAAGGAAATCATGACCCGAGAAACCATGGAACAATGTCTGGAGGTGATTCGGAATACGGGAGCGCATACCCTGGACCTTACTGGTGGAGCGCCCGAAATGAACCCGAACTTTAGGTGGTTTGTGGAAGAGGCCGCTAAGGCGGGCATAAAAGATTTTATCGTTCGATCCAACCTGACTATAATCCGGGCGAATAAAAAATACTACGACCTCCCAGAGTTCTTTAAAAAGCACAACGTACATGTAGTTTCTTCCATGCCGCACTACACCCGTGGCAAAACGGACAAGCAACGTGGGGATGGGGTTTTTGATAAATCCATCAAAGCGCTTCAGGAACTGAATGCGGTGGGCTATGGTATGCCGGGAAGTGATCTGCGATTGGATTTGGTATACAACCCATCCGGTGCTTTCTTGCCTGGAGACCAAGCCGCGATGGAACGCGATTTCAAAAAGGCCTTGGATGAAGATTTTGGGATTCAATTCCATAATCTATTTGCCATTACCAATCTGCCCATATCCCGTTTTCTGGACTATTTGATTGCATCGGACAACTATGATGACTATATGTACGCTTTGGTAGAAGCCTATAATCCCGCTGCTGTAGCCAATGTCATGTGCACCAACACCATTTCCGTGAGTTGGGATGGTTGGTTGTACGATTGTGACTTTAACCAGATGCTGGATTTAAAGGTGGCCAATAAAGTAAAACACATAAAAGACTACAACGAGGACCTTTTGAACGACCGTAATATTGTGATATCACAACATTGCTATGGTTGTACCGCAGGTGCCGGAAGTAGTTGCCAAGGTACCGTGGCCTAATTCAAACTAAACAATCACTTTATGTTTTAAATCGCGATCCAACCCGATTGCGGAAAAGACTCCTTTTTATTTAAAAATTTTAAACCCTAGATGAAGCATTTATTCGTGTTGGTTGGACTGTTATGTTCCAGCTTTCTTTACACACAGGAAACCACTGGAAGACTTGAGGGTAAAATCACAACCCCGGAAGGGAAACCCTTGGAATTTG
Source organism: Bacteroidota bacterium (assembly GCA_039196145.1). GTDB lineage: Bacteria > Bacteroidota > Bacteroidia > Flavobacteriales > Flavobacteriaceae > Flagellimonas. The sequence continues at coordinate 1,890 of JBCCUY010000274.1, read as the reverse complement.
CCAATATTGTGGTTATGGATATGGAAACCAGCTTTAAGTTTGGGTCCGTTTCCCAATCTTCCGGCTATTATTCGGTGGCCAATATTCCCCCTGGAAATGCGTATAATGTTACCATTAGTTTTTTGGGATACCAATCGGTATCCGTTGAAAATATCACCATCAACCTTAGTGAGACCACCCATCACGACTTTGTGCTGGCAGAGCTGAGCGAGTCGCTGGAAGAAGTTGTGGTGATTGCAGAAGAGCAGCGCAATTCAGCCATAGAGCGTACCCTAAATTCCAAATCCATAAAGAATACCCCTACCATTACCAGAAGCATTCAGGACTTGACCCGGAACCTTCCCGAAGCCAACCTCAACTCCTTCGCGGGAGCCAGCAACCGTTTCAACAACCTGAACATAGACGGGGTGGCCAATAACGACGTTATTGGCTTTCAGGAACCTTCCAGCGGTGCGGCCGGTTCTTCGGCCAACGGAAGTCCAGGGAGTTTGGCTCGGACCCAGCCCATAGGTTTTGGAGCCATCAAACAGTTGTCCATTAAAACTGCCCCTTTTGATGTGAGCATAGGCAACTTTACCGGGGCCAATATTGATGTGGTGACCAAAAACGGAACCAACAAAGGGGAAACCGAGGTATACGCCTTTGGGAACAATCAAGCTTTGGTGGGAAAATATGCGGATGGCGTGCCGCAGAATGTGCAGTCCTTCTATGATTTTCAGGTGGGCTTTTCCAAGGGAGGAACCCTTAAAAAAGACAAGCTCTTCTATTTTGTGAACTTTGAGCAGGCCAATTCCAACAATCCGGTCCTAAATGCGCCGGGCAGCTCTAGCTCCAATATCTCCTCGGAGACCATCAATCTGATTGCGGACAAACTCCGAACAGATTACAACTATGACCCGGGTGATTTTTTGGATGCCAGCCTAAAGACCAACAGCACCAAACTTTTTCTTCGATTCGATTTTAATATTTCTGACCGCTCCAAATTGACCCTACGTAACAATTATGTGAACAGCTACGCGGACAATCTGGAATGGAACGAGTCCATCTTTAATTTTGGGAATCAAGGATTCCGGCACAATAGTGTGGCCAATAGTTTTACCGCGGAACTCAAATCCAATTTTGATAATTCCAGCTCCAATGTATTGAGTGTTGGGTACAACATAGGGCGGGAAAATCGGGATTTTGATGGGGAGGTCTTCCCCCACTTACAGATTTCCGATGCATCGAACCGGATTTTTGCCGGCACCTATCGCGAAGCCTCCGTCTACAATACAGACCTCAGCACGCTTCAAGTCTCGGACAAGTTCACCTTGACAAAGGATAAACATACCTTCACCTTTGGTGGCCTGGCCCAATACAATGATGTAAACTATGGCTTTCTATCCGCCTGGAACGGCCGCTGGGAATACAGTTCGTTGGACAATTTTCTGAACGATCAACCCTCCCGTATCCGCGGTGTCTATCGCTTAACGGATAACACCTTCGATTTTGTACAGAACAACCCTTCGGCCACCGTGGATATTTTGGTGGCCGGACTTTACGCCCAGGACAGACTTCGATTTTCGGACCGACTTTCACTGACCTTTGGACTTCGTTTGGACTCCCAATTTCTGCTGAACGAAATCCCATTAAGTGAAGAGGTGACCCGTACACCGGAGTTCAGTCAGTTTAGTAACAAGATCAGGACCTCGCCCCACATCAATCCAAGATTTGGATTTGAATATGCCTTTGATGCGGACCGGAAAGTAAAACTCCATGGCGGGTCTGGATTGTTTACCGGAAGGTTACCCTATCTCTGGTTTGCCTATGCCGAATACATCTCCGGAACGCAATATTTTAATGTGGATGTGCGGCCCGATGGGGTACAACCCATTGTAAACAATGTGTCCG
>JBCCUY010000273.1:0-4863 GCA_039196145.1 Bacteroidota bacterium | reverse complement strand
CCGCATTGTCACCAGTCCCGTCCCCATCCGAGTCCGTATCCTCCGCAGGATCTAACGGGAAGGCATCATCTACATCGTCCGTGCCATCGTTGTCGTCATCAGGGTCCGTATTGTCACCAGTACCGTCCCCATCCGAGTCCGTATCTTCCGTAGGATCTAACGGGAAGGCATCATCGCCATCGTCCGTACCATCATTGTCGTCATCAGGGTCGGCATTGTCACCAATTCCATCTCCATCGGAGTCCGTATCTTCCGCGGGATCTAACGGGAAGGCATCATCGCCATCGTCCGTGCCATCATTGTCGTCATCGGGGTCGGCATTGTCACCTGTTCCATCTCCATCGGAGTCCGTATCCTCCGTAGGATCAAGAGGAAAGGCATCATCGCCATCGTCCGTACCATCATTGTCGTCATCGGGGTCGGCATTGTCACCAGTCCCGTCTCCATCAGAATCTGTATCCTCTGCAGGGTCTTTTGGAAATGCGTCATCACCATCCAAAGTACCGTCGTTATCATCGTCGGGGTCCGTATTGTTAGGGATTCCATCTGCGTCAGTGTCCTCCAAAGCCGATACCGAAACGGTATACGAAGAAGCACTTACTGTGTTGGATGGATCTTTTACCTTAAAACCAAAGCTGGTGTAATTAACCCCATAACCATCTAAATCGGTAGTGAAAACCAAAAGGGTAACATCATCAATCATGGCATCTTGTAAGACCGGGTTGCCATTGTAGGTCAGCACTCCATTTGTTGGTAATGTGGTTACTTGAATGCCGTTAAAGATATCTCCTGTATCCCCGTCATTAAATGTGAAGTCACTTTCCGAAAAGGCAAAACCGATATCCTCAATGACCTCAACTGAAGCATTGGCTCCTGTTGGTACATCATTCACGGGGTTTATGGTTAAACTCACCATTACCGTTTCGGTAAATGCTTGGGCATCTTCAAAATTATAGGTAAAACTGTCCGAAGTGGTCTCACTTCCATCATGCTGGTAGGAGAATGTTCCATCGTTTTGAAGCATAAAGGAAGTAGCATGGGATGGGCTGTCCACCACATAATATAATCTGGTGTCGTCGTCCACTTCAATATCATTTGTAGCAACATTTTCGTTAAGGGTAGCGCCCTCATCCAATTCAAAGTTATCTGCTACAGCCGTCGGCGGATCGTCCGAAGGAATAATGGACAGTGTAATGTTTGCTGTTACCTTAGTTCCTTCATCGTCCAATTCATAGGTGACCGTATCACTCCCGTATGCATTCGCATTTGGGGTATATATCACTTGGTTACTACCATTAACAGTAGCTGTACCTTTGGTTCCCTGAACCATTATGGACACCACTGGTGTATGGTTCAGATCGTATACATCATTGTAGAGCACATCAATGGGACTAGAAACCGAATCCTCATCCAAAACGGCAAGATCATCTTCGGCACCCACCACTAAGGTAATATCATACGGACCAAAAGAGGCTACACCTGTGTTACCCGCATTATCCTTGGCCTGCGCGTGGATATACCAACCTGTTCCCCCACTTTGGAAGGAAACATTTTTGGATTGGCTGTTGCTCCAAGATGTCCAACTGGATGCATCATTGGCAGGAGGATTTGAATTTTGCAACAATACATAACGTTGCACATCGAAGCCACTTCCGGCCGCTTCATCCTGAAATGTTAATAACACGTCCACTCCAGTATCCATGGTCCCGTTTTCCGGATTTGCCTCCAAAGTTGGATCCGTAGTATCATGGGTAATGGTCAAGGTGCGGTAGAAAGGCAACGACCACACCCCGGTGTCTGTTTGCACTCTAAGACTGATGATGTATTCCGCGGTCAAACTATTATATGCTGAAAAATCAGTCATTTCCAAGGTGGAGTTGTGCACCTCGGTATCCGTCGGGTTTCCTTCGTTGTCATAAACCCTTTGAACCACTATCCACTCTTCTGTGGACAAGGTCCTTCCGTATGGGTCTATGGAATTGTTCTCTATGCCAATGGTCATATTTCCGGAGTAGGTAAATAGTTCATCGGGCTGAATGTTGAACTGGGCAACGGGAAGGTCCTCACTTCCTGACGAGCTTCCGCTATCTACCAAAATATAAGCACTGGTGGGACTACTCCATATTCCTTGATGGTCCTGAACAGTCAACATGACCAAGTACTCACCATCCGCAACGGAGTTTTTATCAAAAACACCAATATTCCAATCGTTACTAGAGGTCGCATCAACCGGCTTCCATTTCCATTCTGTTTGGGCAATACCATTATTGGCACCTCCATCCAAATCATAGGAGGTGTCATTAAACACACCGGTGGCAGAGCTATAGGTAAAGCTGGCCACAGGTTTTCTATGAAAGTACAAAGTGGTGGGTGATGTGGGTAGATCCTCAAAGGTAAAGGAATACTCCCCCGGCTTTTCGTAAAACTCGGGCACATCCTCCAAATAAAGGCCGCTCCAAGAGACCCTGCCCTCGTTGTTTGGAAAAAAAGTCTCATCATGCGTGATCTTCCAGCGGCCACTAGGGTAACTAGCATTTGCGGTATTTGTTTTCATTTCTGTAGGATCCACAGCAATCTCCACGGAGGTCCCAGCAATAAAGTAGGACCCATTGCTAACCGTCTGAAAGACATATTGCTCATAAATATACTGGGCCATGGCGTCCATCCAAAGGGACCAACTTCCAGAATCCCTATTGATAAAGGTCCCCTTATCGTTATTCTGCTGTACAAAACGTTCAAATTGGGTCCTGTTATCATCCAATCCCCAACCTATGTAGTGAATATCCTCATTGATTGTCCGCATCAGGATTTCCGCCAGGTCATCATCATTGTTAAAATCTTCCACTTCCTGATCATCCAGGTTTACATTGAAGCGCATAGCGCTGTTTCTCCACTGTGGCTCGCGCAGAACATCTTTGAATTTCTTCAGGGTCAGACTAGTGACCTCAATATTTTTAAAGGTTGCGTAGGGTTGACTATTGGAAAAGAAACCATAGCTCCCTCCAATATCTTGGGCGGCGGTGTAATCTATTACCAGGACATCATCTACCCAAATTTTACAGTTTTTTCCCTTGACCTCAAGCTTAACATGATACCAAGTAGTATTGGAATTGGGATTGAAAATAGTACTTTCTGAACCTTGCAAACCTTGCAGGTAATGTCTAGGGTTAGCGTTACCATCATCCCGGGTAATCTCATACAGTCCCGAGGCAAAACCATGGCTGGGAAGAAACTCGCTTGTGGATAAGGTACGAACCGCCCCGGAAAGATTGAACAAGTATGAACTGACGGGTCCATTTTCCATTCCAAAGGTGATACCCATATCATCGTTATCGCCTCCCGAGGTGGTCATATCCACTTCCAAGGTATAGTTGGATGAGTCAAAAACCGGGTCATAAAAACCGGCTAGATAATCGTTGTTAATCCTACGGATTACCTTATCCGCATCCACAAATTCCCAAGTTTCGGGATTATATCCCCAACGGATCCAATTGTTGAAAATATTGGCTGCATCTTCCGCATTCGAAGAAATGGTGGTACGCTCAAATCCTTGAACGTATAGCTTTTCTGCCGGGATCCCTTTGGACTCCAAGGCAGCACCTAGGTCAGTTTCAAAATCATCAATGTTCTGCCCCGTTATTCCCACGGTAAGCACCACATCAATATTTGGTCCTTGCTGCACCTCCATATTTACGGTTTGAGCAAGCAAGGGCTGGCACATCAAACCGCAAAAAAGAATTGCCAGTTTAAAGAGCTGGTCTGCTTTATGTATCATATTTTATTTAAATAATGTGGGAGAAACGAAATTTGAAGAAGTTGAAAAGTCAAATTGGAGCTCCTCGTCAATAGTCTCGCAACTAAAGCAAGAAGCAACAATAAAACCAGTTTCAGAAGCCAGGGCTTCCAAAAAGGTCGTTCCTTGTGTGTTTTTTGCCAACGAACAGGAATAGACCAAAAGATTAACATTGGAATACACCTTAAACTTTCTGTGATTCAAGCTGTTTGAAACATTGTTCATCGAATATTCCTTGTCACCAATAGTAATTGAGCTATCTCCAGAGGTGCAGAACAGATGAATGTTTTCAAGGTTGGAGTTAAGTTCAAATGCCTTTTCCAAAGCATGTTGAAAGGTGGTTCCTGTATTGATCTCAAAAAATTGAACAGTTACCGGCAAGGATGCCATTAGGCCGGTTTTATTGGGAAAATCTTCATCCACAATAACAACATCGTTGTTTTGGGCGGTTAGGTCGGTCACGATCAAGGCTATACACAAGAAAAGGAAATTCTTAAGCCCGAGGTTCGGGGGTAGGTGGTTTTGTTTCACTGATTTTTTTATAAGTTTTTTCTTACATCAAAGAAATTTCCTTTTAGTGCGAAAAAGAAAATTATGTTGACAATCCTTAATTAAAAGTGGTATAAACCACAGTTTTTGTAAGAAATAACTTTAATTTTATCTAGTGAAATGCTTAATTTCGACTAAGCTATTTAAACTATTGGATGAAGATTAATGGATTTCATTACTGATTTCAGTTGGACAATCCCATTTAAAATCAGCCACCTTATCATTGGACCCCGCAGACAGATTATAATGCCACCATTCTGTGCGTATACCCCAAAAGCCATGGGATTCCATCGTCTCCTTTAAGAGTTTTCTGTTGTTCAAAATTTCTTGGGGCAGGTCCGTATTGTCGTGATACGCCCTTTTCCCAAAAAAGTCAAAATCGGTACCCATGTCAAGTTCGTTTCCCTCCAAATCCACCAAAGTGATATCCACGGCTCCTCCCTTATTATGAATGTAACCCTTGACCGGATCGGCCACATATTGGGGATTGGGCACAATATTCCACATCTTTTATTGGACTG
>JBCCUY010000272.1:0-4877 GCA_039196145.1 Bacteroidota bacterium | reverse complement strand
TACTGGTATATTTACTACCCTTATTGCCTGATCCCGGACGCTGATCCTGTTCCTTTGACCATTTAGCTGTGCGGGTCTTGATATCACGTAACTCCTTTTCACTGGCAGTAATGCTTTGTTGGTCTTTTCCGGCTTTGTTGGTTTGGGATTTACGCAAAGGCTGCTGCTTATCACCGGAACTGATATGGCGAATCTTTCTTAAATGGGATTCCAGATCCTCCACAGGAACTTTCAATTCCAGACTATCCATTGAAGCATTGGCCTTAACAGGAGCCGAGTCTATAGTTTGGGGATGTCCCTTGACCATCCCTTTTTCAATACATAAACTCAAAATTTTGGTAAATACCTTTTCAAATACTGATTCCGGATAAAGCTGACGGGTACGACTAATGGTACTGTGCCAGGGTAACTCCTCATCAATATCATAGCCCAGAAAATATAAAATGTCCAAGCGCATACTACAATGAGCAATAAGTTTACGATCGCTTATGATATTCTCTAAATACCCCACCAAACACAGTTTGAAAAAAACGGTAGGGTCTATACTTTTCTGACCGCTATCTCCATAATACTGCTTAGTAAGTGGATAGAGAAAATCCAGATGCAAACAACCCTTTAATTGACGATAAAAATTTTCTTTGGGAATGCGCTCGCTTAAACGAAAATCGGTGAAAAGTTTTTCCTGATAATCTTTTTTGCCTTGCATTGCTAAATATACCCTTTTTTAATATCTTGTGCAACAGCCACAATGTATAAACGATAATTACCTCCTAAGGTCGGTAACTATACTTATACTCAACGTCAGACTGTCTAAAAACCTCTGAGATTTTCACATAAATTTTATCTTCTTCTCGAAGTTACTTCGTATCTTGATGCTATGAAATTCATCAAAGGAAACGACCGTAACCAAATCACACTTTTTCCTACCTCGATAGAAGCTATTATAGTGGAAGATAATATCGTTCGTGCCTTGGATATATTTGTTGATAGTCTTGATCTTATGGCAATGGGTTTTAAGCTGGATTTTCCTGAAAATGGAAGACCGGCCTATCACCCCTCCACATTGCTCAAACTCTACATCTATGGGTATATGAATAAAATACGTTCTTCCCGTATGTTAGAGCGTGAATGTTCCCGTAATATTGAGTTAATGTGGCTGTTGGGTCAACTCGCTCCGGATCATAACACGATCAATACTTTTAGAAAAGACAATCCAAAAGCCATTAAACGGGTGTTTCGTGCCACGGTCAAGATCGCCAAAAACCATGAGTTGATCGGAGGTACACTTTTGGCGGGAGATAGCACCAAACTCAGGGCACAGAACAGCAAGAAGAACAATTACAATCAGAAAAAGATACAACGCCATATTGATTACATTGATAAGAAAGTAGCACAATATAATCAACTTCTCGAACAAGAAGATAACGATGTTGACAGCCAGCAAATACAACAAGAATTGGACAAGCAACAAAAGCGAAAAGAGAACTACAACCAATTGAAAGAGCGTCTTGAAGCAACAGGAGAGGATCAGTTATCTACATCCGATCCCGAGAGCCGACAAATGATCATACGAAATAACATTACCGAAATGGTCTATAATCTACAGTCCACCGTAGATGCCAAACACTACATACCTATTGACTATAAGGTGACTAACACTAACGACACTAAAGCTATGGGTACTATGCTAAGGCGTGCAAAGACTATTGTTGGTACTAACCAATTCACAGCACTCTATGACAAGGGGTATCATACCGGAAGTGAGTTCAAAACTGCAAGCGATCTGGGCATAGAAACTCTTGTTGCCATTCCTAGAATTGGACGTGCTTCACAGGCTCCTGATCCAAAATACAATGCAGAACACTTCCAATATAATCATCATAGAGACACTTATCTATGTCCACAAGGCAATCCTATGGTCAGTAATGGAAGCTGGTACAAGAGTAGAAATTATCGATTTAAGCAGTACAAGACCAAAGCCTGCAAAGGCTGCCCTGTAAGAGCGCAATGTACCACTGCAAAAAATGGAAAGATTTTACAACGAGGTGAGTTCCATACTTATGTTGAGCAAAACGCAAAACGGGTTGAAAACAATAAAGAAACTTACAAAAAACGACAGGCTATTGTGGAGCATTCCTTTGGCACTATAAAACGACAATGGGGGGTTGTTCATATAATGACCAAGAAAACCAAACAAAGAGCATCAGCAGACATTGGCTGTATTTTTATTGCATATAATTTGAAACGGATATGGAATACTGTAGGCACAAAAGCCTTTAAAAAGTGCATTTACAAGCTTTTAGAAACCATAGTAAGATCAAAAAAGCACTTTCAAAGACTTTTTGAGCAGGTTTTCTTGAGAAATCCTATATGTCTAATTTTTTCAACGTTACCTTCCAACAAGATCAAAAATGACTATTTTAGTACCAAATCAATAAAATAGGTTTTTAGACAGACTCACGTTGGCAGTAATGTAAAAATCACAGAAAATGAAAGTAACACTTATTAGCATTCCAGTACGAGACCAAGAAAAAGCTATGAAATTTTATACTGAGAAATTAGGCTTTATTAAAAAGAAGGACGAACCTTTAGGAGGTGGTAATAGATGGCTAACCTTAGTTTCTAAAGATTGGCAAGATGGACCTGAATTATTACTGGAACCAGCACCTAATCATTTTGAACCATCTAAGATTTATCAAGATGCATTAATGGAAGCTGGAATTCCTTGGACACAATTTGACGTTCAAAATGTAGTATCCGAATACGAACGGCTGACGAAACTTGGTGTAGATTTCAGCGTAAAACCGACTGAAATGGGGAACGTAAAAGTTGCAGTTTTTAACGACACCTGCGGAAATAATATTCAAATTGTTGAGAAATTATAAAAACACTACTGCCAACAAAGTGCAAAAATACCTTGAAATGCATTTTACACGAGACGTTGTGGGTAATAAAGAATAACGATGAGATTAAGACTACTAATATTTGGGATTTTAGTACCGTTTACCAGTTGTATTGCACAGAATAAAAACCAATTTTCTTATGCACAACCAGAATCTAAAGGATATTCCAGTCAAAAACTTCAAGTTCTTAAAGAGCATTTAGCACTCAGTGGGTCATCTTCAATGATCGTTATGGTAGATGGTGATATAATTTTTGAGTGGGGTGAGACCAATAAAAAACATTTGATTCATTCTATGCGAAAAGCATTACTTAATTCATTATATGGAATTGCCATAGAAAGAGAGCAAATTGATACATTAGCGAGTTTGAGAGAACTTGGCATAAACGATATTAATCCAAAATTGAAGAATAAGGAGTTAGATGCGAAGGTGGTAGATTTATTAAAATCGAGGTCGGGGTTTTATCACGATGCAGCTGCGGTGAATAATGCGATGCTCACTGATAGACCAAAAAGAGGAACCTATAGCCCAGGAGAGCATTATTATTATAATAACTGGGATTTCAATGCTTTAGGTGCTATCCTCGAAAAACAAACTGGAGAAAGCATCTATACTATGTTTTATAAGGAAATTGCAAAACCATTAGGAATGTGGGATTATGAAGGGGATTATGTGTCGATAGATGCAGAGTCAGAAGAAGTTGAGCGACCAAAAACTGATGGATATTATCAATATGAAAAAAGTCAATCCAATTATCCAGCCTATCATTTCAGAATGTCAACCCGTGATTTAGCATTATATGGACAATTGTATTTAAACTATGGGAGTTGGAACGGAGAACAAATTATTCCCAGGAATTGGATAGATATAAGCACAAAACCTTATTCTGTTTACAATCCAAAGTATGGTAATGCTTACGGAATGCTTTGGAGAGTAAGAGTACCCAATGAGAATACTAAAAGAAACTCTTTCTTTCATACGGGGCTTGGGATACATATGCTTGGGATTTATCCCGACTCTAAATTGGTAATGGTTCATAGGGTAAATACTGAAGAGGATTTCAATTATAATGAAAGAGATTTCTATAAAATGTTGAGGCTTTTGTTCAATTCCAGGAAAGATAAATAATTACTAGCTGCAACAGTGCAGTGATAACCGTTGTACAAGCTCTTTCTAAATTTTACAATGTGTAAAAAAGATTCCTTTGATTAGCTTCTAAATCATAAGTAATAGTAGTTGCGATTGATTATGAATATTCAATCCATTAAAACAGTGCAAGATTATAATATTGCCATTAGCAGAATTGAGGAATTGTGGAGCAAAAAAAAGATACGCCAGAGAACGACGAATTGGACTTATTGGCAACCTTATACCAATTCGTTTTCCAATTCATCATTTTTTGGGCGTTCCCCAAAAGTGTGCTTCGCACTACTTTAGGGGCGGGCTTTCGGCAGTCGCTTTCCCCCGCTTGTGAGCGGGGCAAGAGCTCCGACAAAGCCTCAATCCCTAACGCAGCATCCTGTAAATTTTTATAGTTTTGTACAAAAAATATAGCGTTACCATGGTAACGCTATCTAATTGTTGGCAGCAAGTATAAAAAAATGAAAGCAGAAAATCTGAAGTAAAAGTGAACGAAATACAGATGAAATATTAAACAAAGCAAAGAGAGAATCCGAATTATCAGATTTGAAGTAGCACGCAGATAAAACTTTGGCGTTTGGTTTTATGGTAGCGTCCTTTTTTACTATTTACCCTTGTCTTGTTAAATATACCCTTTTTTAATATCTTGTGCAACAACCACAATGGCTATAAGTAATTGACCGTTCTCGCCTACTTCTAAAAAATCCTATGGAATTTTCAGTTTGGAGGGTGCTTGCCGTTAAATGATAACCCACACAACTGCTTATGGTGTCAAGACCGTTGGCAACACTTTGAACATGGAACTAATTAACCTCAAATCGTATTCAAATTTAG
>JBCCUY010000271.1:0-4885 GCA_039196145.1 Bacteroidota bacterium | reverse complement strand
GTCCGAGAATTTTTGAAGTAAAATACCTTCTTTGAATTCCCCTGAAATGTTATCCTGGAACAAGGTTTCCAGCTTTTGTGATACCTGGGCAGTATTGGCGTCTGGGCGCATCAAAAAGGCTCCTTGCATCCCGTTGTTCCCCCATTCCAACATCCATTCATTTTGACTTAGATGTCGGTTAAATCCATAGTAAAAGTCGTTCTGTACGGAAGATTGGGAAGGAAAATCTTGATAGACCAAGGCAACCGCATAGTCTCCATTATCATAAATATGAACCGGACTCCCCAAGGCTTTGACAGCCCACTCCTCTCCCCAAAACCTTTTGGCCAACCGTTCTGAAATGGCCAAGGCTTCTGGTTTGTTATCCAAATCCTTAACATTACCCAGTAACACAGGTACGGTGAAACTCTTAAAGAAGGCCGCATTGGTAAAGGCTCCGGGAGCCCTAAAATCTGTATCTCCAATGCGAAGGTTGTCATCAAAGGTGGCACCTAAGGTAATGTAATCCTCTACTTCTGGAAGCTTGGCTTTGGCAGCATCCAAAAAAGGATAGGAGATACCATCGTACACATCAAACACCCCACCTTCAAGAGGGATGGTCCTTTTAACCAGAAATAGTTGATCGTCTTTTTCATGGTATTTGTTCATTCCCTGCTCGTCATAAACCCAGAGCAGCATCAAAAGTGAAACGGCAATGGCAATGGAAAGTCCTACAGTATTTATCAAAAAATAAACCTTGTTCTTTAAAAGGGTTCTCCAGGCGGTTTTTATATAGTTCTTAAACATTTTTGTCTGATTTTTAATCCGTTCGGAGACTTTTTACAGGGTTAACAATGGCCGCTCTAATACTTTGGTAGCTTACGGTTAGCACAGCGGTGCCTACCGCGAGGGTCGCAGCAAGTACAAATACGTCCCAGCTAATGGAAATTCGATATGAAAAATCCTGTAGCCATTGATCCATGGAAAACCATCCCACGGGAAGGGCAATTAGAATACCGATACCCACCAGTCTTAGAAAATCGATGGTAAGTCTATAGGTTATTTGGCTGACGGAAGCACCCAGCACCTTGCGGACACCAATTTCCTTGGTTCGCTTTTGTGCGTTGAAAGCAGCGAGGCCCAGTAGGCCCAAACAGGCTATCAAGATTGACAATACGGAGAATATCATAAAGATTTTACCCAAGCGCTGCTCCGCCTGATATGTATTGTTGAAAGACTCGTCCATAAAGTAATAATCAAAAGACTGACCAGGGGCTACCTTGTTCCAAAGCTGTTCAATATTGGCTATACTCTCACTTAAGTTTTCTGTGTTCAACTTTACCACTAGGGAGTTGGAAAAGGTCCCAATGGTAAGGGATAATGCTTCGATGGGCAGCCGAAGGGATTCAAAGTGAAAATCCTTAACGACACCAATAACCGTTGTGAAAGTTGGATTCTCCTCTCCCAAATCTGTGGAAATTCTTGTTCCAATAATTTCATTGGCTCCAACACCTAACACGGCAAGAGCGGATTCGTTTACGATAGTTGCGGCGGAATCCATGGAAATGTTTCTGTCAAAGTCCCTTCCAGCCACAACTTCCAGGTCCAAGGTGGAAAGATAATCATGGTCCACTATCCAATTTTCCATGTTGATCGCATTCTCTTGGTCCTTAGCACCTTCTTTGAAATAAGTACTACTACTTCGTACCGAAGGAGTCGGAAGAAAACTACTTAGGGTAGCATTGCTGACCTGGGCCAGTTGTTTGACCTCCTCTTTAAAACTTTGCACCTGACTTCCTGCATTCCCGACATCATCAATCACGAGCACCTGACTTTTTTCAAATCCCAATTCCTTATTTTGGATGAAACGCAACTGTTGAAAAATAGTGAGTGTTCCAATAATTAGAAAGACGGAAATTGCAAATTGAAAAACCACTAGGGCATTTCTCACCTTTCCACCACCAACATCTCCATGACCGCCCGATTTTAAGACTTTCACAGGGATAAAGCGTGACATAAAAAATGCTGGGTACATTCCAGAAAAAAGCCCCAATACCAGGGTACTTGCTGCCAAGACCAACCAGAATATTGGATTCCCGAAAGGGATGGAAATGTCCTTCCCGGCAAGTTCGTTGAAATAAGGTAATGCCAAAAGGGCAATCCCCAGGGAAAGTAGTAATGAGATAAAGGATACCAATCCGGACTCTATAAGGAACTGCCTTACCAAATCATTTTTTTGAGAACCCAAGGTCTTTCTAACCCCAACCTCTTTGGCTCGTTTTAGCGAATATGAGGTGGATAGGTTCATGAAATTAACGCTTGCCAAAACCATAAGAAAGACGGCAATAAACGAAAGGATATAAATGTTCTGAATAGACCCATTAGGACTCAGTTCTGTTTTTTTGGAAGAATGAAGGTGAATATCCGTTAATGGCATTGCACTATAGTTCAGATAGTTTCCTGAGGCTAGAAAAGACTCCTCGGTCATTCCGGGATAGAAAACCTGTACCCAAGGAATCAAGTATTTTCCAACAATCGACTTTAGTGGAACATCAAGATCAGAAACATGGGCTGATGGGACCAGTTTAAGAAATGTGTAAAAATTATGATTCCCCCAATGCCCCGGTTGAAGATTCGGAAAAGTGGACATATCCAAGAAGATTGTATGGTTTCGGAGAAAAGAATTTTTTGGGAAATCTTCAATAACTCCGGTGACCGTATAGGTTTGGGTGTTATTGACGACCATTTTCTGCCCTATAGCCCTGTCAACACTAAAATGTTTTTCAGCTGCGGTCCTGGTCATCACCAAAGTATTGGGATTGCTGAGTGCAGTTTTGGGGTTACCAACCAACATGTTGAGGTCAAAGAATTTAAAAAGAGTAGAATCGGCGTAGGCCATGTTAAGCTCTTTGACATTTGTGGTAACATCGCTTTTTCGGAGCAGGAGGTTTCCATTATTAACGATACGTGTAACTTCCTCTATTTGTGGACAATCACGTTTTAAAGAGGCCGCCATGGGTTCTGAAACTTCTCCGAGTTCTTCCATCAAACCCCCAAATTTTACATCGGCGTTGATACGATAGATGCGGTCAGCGTCCGTAAACATGGTATCATACTGCAGCTCATCATAAATGTAAAGAGCGATCAACAAACTGCCAGCCATGCCAATGGCGAGACCAAAGGTGTTCAAAAATGTAAAGAAGGGTTGCTTTTTAAGACTCCTCCAGGCGATTTTGATATGGTTTTTTAACATGACTATTTTGTTTTTTGATGATGAATAATTCAGATTGATGGGCTCATTCGGTTCTTAGACTTTGCACAGGATTAACAATTGCCGCTTTTATACTTTGATAGCTTACGGTAAGCAAGGATATGACCACGGCGAGAAATGCAGCAAGTACCAATACCCACCATTTCACTTCTATTCGATAGGAAAAGTCCTCCAACCATTTGTTCACAGCATACCATCCCACAGGGAGGGATATGAGAATGGCTGCCCCAACCAGTTTTAGAAAATCAGCTGAGAGTTTATAGGTAATTTGTCCAACAGTGGCGCCCATAACCTTCCGTACCCCAATTTCCTTGGTTCTTTTTTCGGCATTGAAGGCAGCAAGCCCAAACAATCCCAAACAGGCAATGAGAATGGAAAGCGTTGTGAAAATGAAAAATATTCGGCCCAACCGCTGTTCCGCTTTATATGTCTTGTTGAACGAGTCTTCCATAAAATAATAATCGAAGGGCTGACCAGGAGCCAAACGACTCCAAATACGCTCAACACCGGAAATAGCGGTTTGAAAATCGGCACTTCTCAGTTTAATGGCCATGGACTCAGAGAAATTGTTTAAATGAAGACTAAGCGCCTCAATATCTTCCCGAAATGGTGAAAAGTGAAAGTCTTTTACTACGCCAACAATGGTAAAGAATCTAGGGTTTTCTTCTCCCAAGTCGGGAGTATAGCGCTTTCCGATAACCTCTTCTGGGGACATACCTATTGTCCCCACGGCGGATTCATTTATGATAATACTGAGCGAATCTGCCTTGAATTGCTGATCAAAATTCCTTCCAGCAATAATTTCAAAGCTCATGGTGGAAACATAATCATGATCCACCCCCCATGTCTGCATACTTACAGCCCTCTCCTGGTCCGTGGCCCCATCTTCGGGGGCAAAGGTACTGTCTCCGCGAGCGGAGGGCGTAGGGAAGAAACTGCTCAAGGAGGCATTTTGCACGTACCCCAGTTTTTTGACCTCTTCTTTGAACGACTCCATTTTATCTCCAATGGTATAAACGTCATTGACGATAAGCACCTGCTCCTTGGAAAATCCAAGATCTTTATTTTGAATATACTTCAACTGTTGATAGACCACTAAGGTCCCGATAATGAGAAATACGGAAATGGCAAATTGGAAAATGACCAAACCGTTACGAACCTT
Source organism: Bacteroidota bacterium (assembly GCA_039196145.1). Taxonomy (GTDB): domain Bacteria; phylum Bacteroidota; class Bacteroidia; order Flavobacteriales; family Flavobacteriaceae; genus Flagellimonas. Next base: position 473 of record JBCCUY010000271.1, on the reverse strand, counting down.
GCTGCCGCCCAGACTATTGCTGTTGGAACCTTTGAGAACCTTGACCGGGATAAATTTTGACATGAAGAAGGCGGGATAGCTTCCTGAGAAGAGCCCAAGGATAATTCCCATGGCAAACGAGATGACCCAAAAGAGTGGATTGGTATACGGAAAGGCAATTTCCTTGTCGGCCAGATCATTAAAAAAAGGCAACGATACCATGGCAATTATAATGGCAAAGAGCAGGGCGCCAAAAGATACCAAACCAGATTCTACCAAAAACTGCCTTATGAGTTCCCCTTTGTTGGAGCCCAATGTTTTTCTTACTCCCACTTCTTTGGCTCTTTTCAAGGAATGGGCCGTGGAAAGATTCATAAAATTCACACAGGCCAACACAATTAGGAAGGTTGCAATGAAACTTAAAATATAAATACTTTGAATGTTATTGTTGGGGCTTATTTCTGATACCCGATCCGACCTTAAATGAATATCTG
>JBCCUY010000270.1:0-4958 GCA_039196145.1 Bacteroidota bacterium | reverse complement strand
TTTTATTTTACCATTTACATGTGTAAATGACAACTTAAAAAGTACATACAACATCTTGTCATCATATAACAGCCTGAATTCGGTCCTTGTAGAGGCGTATCCGTTATCTGTAAGGGTTATTCTTCTAAAGTTCTTGTCCTTTGAAGTAGTACGCCAATCCACCTCATTCATTGTTCCATCGACTTGTATTGGGCCCTTTGTTCTTGTTGTAGGAAGAATATAGGTATTAAGGTTGGAAGATATATCCCGAATATCTTTCTTTCGTTTGGGAAAAGGCTAGAATACCCATGACCAATAAGTAAAACAATATGACAGATCTTTTTTTCATAGCCCTATATTTTTAAAGTCTCGCACCATTCCTTTCATTGGATTTTGATTTTCAGCGAATGGTTCAGAATTACTGATTCGCACTCCTAAGACCTACCCCTATTTGACCCTATTTTGATAAAAGTTTCGCTTAGCCAAGAAGAGACCGATGACGGAGGGAATTGCCATGGCCAGGTGCACGATTTCCCCTCCCATATTGGGTGCTGCCAATTGCGAATAGAAGGGAGCCCCAATCCAGAAGGGCGCGTAATAGCCCACCATCACAATAAGCGCTACCCACCACGTTTTGGGAATTCGCCAATTTTTGTGACCAAAGAATATCAACAGAAGTACCGACATGGCGGCCAGATCACCGATTGCCTCCCTAAACGCATGATACCAGGCGTGGTATGATCCTTTAGTAAATTCAGATATCAGTCTGTAACTTTCATCCCCTACATGGGTGATTGTCATCCACCAGCTTTTTAGTCCGACAAGCAAACCGACTATCAATAGACCTCTTGCCATAATTAGATTTGTATTTCGCATATCCTTAATTTTCCTGCAAGGTATGCGGCACCCATTTTTACTGCATTGACATATATCAAGAAATCATATGACGCACTCGGGAGAGTGTTTCGGGCGACATGCCCAGATAAGAAGCAATATGGTAATGGGGCACAAGGTTTAGAAGCCTTCCTTTTGTTCTCAGGAAATCCTCATATTTTTTTAAGGCCTTTTCCGTTAGGAGGGAAATCTCTTTTTCCTCCTTTTTTATGGCAAAATTTTCAAGTAAGTGATTGTAAAATTTCAACCAGTTACCCTCCGGGATAAGGTTTTCAAGTAGTTTCCTGTCCCATTCCAACAACTCACATTCGGTAATGGCCTGAAATTGGATTTTAGAGGATTTTAGGGTCAAAAAACTTGAAATAGAATAGAACACAAAATTACCCTCCGTTGTAAAGTTTTTGGTAATGTCCTTTCCGTTCTGCGTGATGATAAAGTGTCTTGTCACGCCTTTTTTTATATATACAATTGAATTGCATGTTTGGTTTTCTCTGAACAAAATCTCATTGGCAAAAACGGATTTGGGCCTTCCTTTTCTGAAAAAATCGGCGACCTCCTCTTCACGTATTCCAAACTCTGTTAGTTTCTTTTGCATCCTTAGCATGAATAACCTTAAAGCTAGTAATATAAAAATAGTACTCTGCTCAACTTGATACAATATTTTAACTGCCTCATAAAACGGCAAATTTAAAAGATAAAATTCCGAATTGAATATTCTCAGAAGGATTAAGTCCCTTAAATGATGGTCTTATTTTTTGCCGTTTTTCATCGCATTCAGAAGTGCTAATTTATGTGCCGTTCCAATACTTGTGATTTTTCGATTGTGGGTCAAACGAATGAATAAAGGGAAGATTTTGGTATCTTACTGTCATGTGTCCAAAGAGAGTTTTAAGTAGATAGCCATACTGAATGTAAAATCTGTCTGTTGGCATGGCTTCTTCTTTGTTTGTGGAGTCTTTGAAAGGTACACCAAAAAATCAAGACTCTTTACAAAGTCCGCTTTTTGCAAAGAGTTTAAAATTGTTTCTTCAGGAATTGATAGTTATGTAATAACCTCTATCTACTTTTATGGATATTTCCCCTTTTCGAAGTTTTTGATTTACCGAAACCAAATCTTCAGAAGCATACAAATACTTTTTCCCTACCTTAAAGAAGTTTACCAACTTAAGCTCTCTCATCGCCTGCATAATTTGGCCATTATAGGACAGGCCCAGTCTTTCGCAAAAGGCTTTCCCTGTCAGATTCAATGGTTCTATATGCACTTCCCTGTTCATTCCAAAGTGGTCTTATTTAAAGTCCTATCCCTTTTTTCGTTTCCGTCTTCTCTTCTTTGTTTTCTTGTTATAGTCGTAAAGCTCAAGTTTGAATGGATTCCAAGGATCTTCATCCACCAAAGGTGCTATCCATCCAATTGCTTGATTTTTGCCCATATGATGCCCTGATTTTTCATGAGCATTTTCATACCATTCAACAGTTCCGCTTGCCGTTCCAACAGCTCTTTTTGATTCATCCTCGATTGTTCCTGTAAGACCTGTATCTGTTCTATTTGATCGGCTATTTTCGAGAATAATTGAACAGTCTCTCTCTTTGTCATAATCCAGTTGTTTGATGATATTGTTCCATGAATACTGTCTTCCCAAAGTACTACCCTTGTACACTATTCCCCGGTACTTGAACGAAACCCCAGTGACCCGTCCAGTGGTGGCACTGGCATTGAACATCGGTGACACTTCCTTCTTATTGAGCTCGCGAACAAAGCTCTGTATATCGCTACAGACGAGCATTGCCCCATCTAACCGTTGCTGCAGTACCAATTTGACCGGAGCCTTGCCTGTTCGTATGGCTTTTTCTATTTCTTTATGGGTGATAGTGGTCTTTTTAACCAGTTTGGAACTGGGCAGCGTGGAAAGTCCGTATTTCACTTCCAGTTTGCGCACCAATTTTTCACTGCGCTTATAGTCTCTGCTATCGGAAACCAAGTCACCTGAGTATTTGACCCTATTGGTGATGATATGGATATGTTCTTGCTGCGTATCGGTATGCCTGTAGGTGATGAACTGGTTGTCGTCAAAGCCCATGCCCTGCAGATAGTCATAGGCCATAGTCTTAAATTCTGAATCGGTCAAATTTTCCCCTTGGGGAAGACTCAAGGACACATGGTATACCGCTTTTTTAAGCCTTGGGCGCAACTGACGGACCATGTTGAACTCACGGGTCATATTTACAGTTGTATCATGGGTTATGTTGGTGTCCAAGAGATAGCCTTGGTCCTTTTCCACCTTCTGTTCGTTGTAGGCCAAAATTCCGTAAAAATCCTTGCCCTTAATCTGCTTTGCTATCATTATCCAGGATTCTTGATTTAATGCCATTCAGAAGGTCTTTTAATTCCTTTAACTGCTCTCCCAGATGTCTCGGATCCCGCATGCCCAAATGCCCCTGTCTGGTCAGTTGGTTGATGTTGTTACCGATCCTGGACAGTTCTATGAACACCCTTCGGTCCAAGGGTGAGTATCGCTTCCGCTTCAGCACCTTACCAGAAATCTTTTTTCGTATGAAATCTGGAATGGTCATGCCCAATGTTTCGGCATTCTCCGTCAATTCCAAATACCGGTCCACATTGAGCCTGAAGCTTACGACGATTGCCTTTAGTGTTTTAACATCCTTTTTGGGCCGTGCCATATTCAGGGGTTTGGGGAGGATTCCCAACAAGCCTCGCGAACAGAGTGAGCGGTTTTTGTTTACAAAAACATGGCTTGCTTCGTGACCTCCGATTAACATATGGCTAACCTACGGCAGACCGATAAATAAAAAGGGAGCTGGCATACATGGGTTTATGTATGCCAGAATTGTTCAACAGAGCATTACCTCCTTATAGGTTTCAATTAAGGAAAGTTCCGCCTCCTTAATTTGAAAATATCTTCCCGAGCAGTCCACCAAATGGGAAAGGGCAGATCGATACCTTGCCTTTCGATTCCCATTACCCTCAAAAAAAACACAGGGGTTTTTGGGATGGATTTCCTCTATTGTTTGTGGACTTTTTAAACCTCTATAGACAAATTCAAACCTTGCGTGAGCCCGTTTATGTATATTTTCGAGCTTGATGTCCTTGGGATATTCTGGAACATCATAGTAAAGTTCTTCAAGCACTACAATAAAGGCGCGTCTTCTGGACAATCTGGGTTTTTTTCTGACCTTATCAAACTCTTTGGCTACATCGGTCAATACTTGTTCTGCAAGTAGTAGTTGGTCAGCTGAATAGGTATTTCCTTGAATAATCAAATCTTTCCCTAGGTTCTTTTTCTGAAGATAACGCAAAAGAGCACCAAAGGATGTCATATTTTTTGTCCTCCCCTCCCCTTTTTTTCCGAGCGTTGGTTCCGTAGGATATAATTAAGGGATTCTTGTAGTCTTTTCATTCTCAGGTTCAAACCCACAAAATTGGATTGTATGATTTCACTTGCCAGAAGGTATTCCACAAGACTCATCTTCTTGGGTTCAAGATTTGACTTTATAACAAGCTGCATCAATGTTTTTTCATGTTCGTCAAGTTCAAAATTCGATTTGGGCATTTTGTTGTCCAAGGCATCAAAGTACTCTTGTATGTTAATCTTTCCACTCCTAACTATTTTTTTCTGGTTATCCCAATCCATGGCTTTGAATGAGGTGGATGACAAATGTTCCAACGCGTATCTCCCATATTCCCATTTTCGGTAAGAAACAATAGGGTCAATAACCTCCATCTCAACAAAATCTATCAACTGTTCATTGGATAGTGGGTTATCGAGGTTCCATTGCATGTTTTGCAATTCATTGAACTCGGCCTTGGTAGTTTCATCCAAATTGTTCATCAAATGTTCACAAAACGTCAATGAGAGTCCAAAGAAATTTAGCTGATCATCCAATATTGATTTCATGAACAAAGGGCGCTGTTGCTCCAAAACCTCATCATAATGTACTCCGTATGTGAACAGCACTTTGACAAGTGCCTTGAATTGCTGTTCCGACAATTGGACCGATTCGTTGGAAGGGGAAGAAAAATCTCGGTCACGAAAAACTTCCCTAAAGGGAAGCTTGTCAACGGGACC
>JBCCUY010000269.1:0-4965 GCA_039196145.1 Bacteroidota bacterium | reverse complement strand
GTCCCACTTTTCATTCACGTTCGCCTTTCCCAGTCGTAATGTTGAATCGTACATAATATCATCATGTACGAAAGAAATGTTATGGAAGACCTCAACGGCGAGGGCGGCATCCAAAGCAGAAGTCACCTTGCCACCAAATAGGTCACAGCTCATCAAGGTCAGCACAGGGCGCATGCGCTTCCCTCCCAAACCAAGAATATAGGTAATGGGGTCATAGAGGTTTGCCGGTTCTTTTTGGGTCTGATTTTGGGTTAAGTGTGAAATAAATAGGTCTTGATAGTAACCTATGGCGTCTGAGTTCGTCATGTATCAAAAATACGGTCATTTTGAGGAGTATCCCAATCCTTTAAAAACAACAATTCAGTAAGATTCGAAAAAAGTTTCATCAAAAAACGCAATAGATTTGAAAGTCTTCGTCTTTATGTATGAAGACCGATAACAGGCTTTACTAAATGGCAGCCAACAAGGAAAACTATACAAGGCTCAGTGCTTTTTTTAACGAGGAATATCATTCGCTACGGGGGTATGTACAATCCCGAATCGATGATACCACGGAACGCGATGCAGAGGATATCGTCCAGGATGTTGCGCTCCGATTGTTTTCAAAAGCCTCTGATTATTCCCCTATCAACAATATAGGTGGGTTTGTATACAACTCCATACGGAACAAAATCATTGATGTAATGCGCACAAAAAAAGAAACAGTACATGAGAGTGAAGGTTTTGAACGGCAATGGGCGGAGTTTGCAGAGCTGTTTTATGGCGAAGCGGACAACAACTATTCTGAAAACCTGAAGGAAGCGTTGAAAATTGCCATAAAATCTTTGAAGCCTGTTTACCAGGATATTATTCTGGCAGTGGATTTTGAAGGGTACTCTTATCGGGAAATTTCGGAAGAGACCGGTATTTCTCCAGGAACACTAATGTCAAGAAGGCACCGGGCACTCTCGCTCCTATCAAAATATTTAGAAACAGAAAAAAACATGAGCAATAAAAAATAAGAATATGGAATCAAAAGAACGATACTACGAAAAGAAGGTGGAAAAGTACGTGACCAAAGGATTTAAGATCTTCTTTGCCGGGCTAATTTTCATTGGCCTCGTACTCTTGGCGGGCTATGTGATGATGCTACTATGGAATTGGTTAATGCCAGATTTGTTTGGACTTACCACTATTCGATACTGGCAAGCCCTTGGAATTATGCTCCTGACCAAAATTATTTTTGGTTTTGGAAATCATTCATCAAAAAAGTCCAATTACAAATCCAAAAAACGTCATAGGGGTGACCGGTTTTGTAGAACTAAAAAAGAATTCAGCAAATGGCAGCACTACGATCAATTCTGGAAAGAGGAAGGAGAAGAAGCGTACAATGCCTATTTGGAACGCATTCAAAAGGAAAAGGAAGATGAACCCACGCAAGAGAACTAAGGCACTTCAAAAAATAGAGAACTATCGGCGCAGGGCTTTTTTCTGGCGCTCAACCCCTAATTCAACAACTCAATCCAATACCGTTGTTCAACTTCGTCAATTTAATGTTGATTAGTGGCGTATGAAATCTCATGATCAAGTATTCGTTAAAAAAATGTAAAACCTTGGAAACTTTTTTTGTTTTTAGAGTTTCCAAGTTTATTTTTGACGCCGATTATGAGAGAAAAGATTTTACACAAGGCAACAGATATGTTCTTAACATTAGGTTTTAAGAGCGTTACGATGGATGACTTGGCCAACGAAATGGGAATTTCCAAGAAGACGATCTACTCCCATTTTGAAAATAAGACCAAGTTGGTGGAAGAATGTACTATGGATCTTTTTTGGTTTATCTCCAATGGGATCGATGAAATTGTGTCCCTTCAGAAGAACCCTATTGAAGAGCTTTATGAAATCAAAAAATTTGCCATGTGCCATCTTAAGGATGAAAAATCATCTCCGCAGTACCAATTGCAGAAATATTATCCCAAGCTTCATGACACCCTAAAAAAGAAGCAATTTGATGTTATGCAGGTCTGCGTATTGGACAACATTAAAAGAGGTATCAAAATGGGGATTTACAGGGACAACCTCAACGTTGAATTTGTATCTCGTATTTACTTTTCGGGAGCTTTCAGCATCAAAGACCCTGTTTTGTTTCCCATGAGCATGTTCTCTCATCCGCAATTGGAAGATATTTTCTTGGAATATCACCTACGTGGCATTGTAACACCCAATGGAAGAAAAGTATTAAACTCAATCATCAATTCAAATCAAGAATAAATGCGAACAACCATCACCAGTTTATTTTTAATCCTTACATGGCTTGTCCAAGCCCAGGAGAGCACACCGTACAGTTTTAGCCTGGACCAAGCCATCGCACATGCGCTGGAGCATAACTACAGTGCCATTAATGCGAATAGGGATATTGTGGATGCCCAAAAGCAGAAATGGGAGACCATTGCGGACGGACTACCCCAAATATCGGGTGCCATTAGTTATCAAAACCAGTTGAAACAACCTGTAAGTCAGATTCCTGCCGAATTTTTCCCGGACGGGGAACCTGGAACCTTTGTGGAAGTGGTCTTTGGTCAGGCACAATCCGCCAGTGCCACGGCAACCTTGACCCAGCAAATATTTGACGGAAGTTATATTGTTGGGGTGCAGGCCACCAAGGCTTTTTTGAGCTTTAGTCAGAACAACAAGGAAAAGACCGAATTGGACGTACGTAAGTCGGTGGTTGAGGCCTATGGCAATGTATTGTTGGCCCAGGAAAGTGTTTTGATTTCTGAAAACAACAAGGCCACTCTGGAGAAAAACCTTTACGAGACCCAAAAGATTTTTGAAAACGGTCTGGGGGACGAAGAAAGTGTTGATCAGCTAAAAATCACGTTGTCTTCTGTTGAAAATCAATTGAAGAATGCAAAGCGTTTAGAAAAAATCACGCTTCAGATGCTCAATTTGGTCTTGGGACTTCCCATTGAAACGTCAACTGTTCTTACAGAAAATCTGGATGATCTTACCCAAAGACAAATAGATTTTGGGCTGTTAGACTCCAGCTTCAATATTGAGAATAATGTGGACTATAAGTTGGCAATCAACCAGGAGGAGCAACGCTATTTTGAACACAAATTAGCAAAAAGTAGGGCGCTGCCTACGCTTAACGCCTTTGTAAACTATGGTGGAAACTCTTTTAGCGATAGTTTCAACTTTTTAAGTAGCGGTCAACAATGGTTTGGGTCTTCCGTTTTAGGTTTCGACCTTAATATCCCAATCTTCAGCTCTTTGAAAAGAAGTGCGGGGACACAACGGGCCAAAATAGCGCTGGAGAAAGCAAGAACACAGCTAAATGAGGCGGAAGAACAAATTCGATTGCAACTGGAAAGTGCAAAGAGCGATTATATACTGTCCATTGAAGAATACGGGACTTCCAAGGAGAATTTATCCCTTGCAGAACGAATTGAAAACAAAAATCAAGTGAAATACACCGAAGGTTTGGCGACGAGCTTTGAATTAAGACAGGCCCAGACCCAGTTGTATTCCACACAACAAGAATACCTTCAGTCCATGGTGGACGTCATCAATAAGAAAACTGAACTGGAAAACATCCTAAATAAATAGTATTAAACCATATCAATCATGAAAAAAATAACATATATCGTACTTACAGCTGTAATCCTTTCCTCTTGTGGAGGTGGTGATAAGGGTTCCGTTGAGAGTGTTTTGGCCGGAAACAACCTTGAGGCCATTCGCGCTAAGCGCAGTGAGGTTTCAGATCAGCAAAAAGCCTTGGAACAACAATTGCATGCACTGGATTCGGCCATTGCGCAGTTGGATGATAATGCCAAGCTGCCCTTGGTGACCACTATTGAGGCAAAGACCCAAAAATTCAACCACTATTTGGAACTTCAAGGCGATGTGATGACCAAACAAAATGTGTTGGTATATCCTGAAATGGGAGGAACCTTATATCGGGTTTATGTCAAAGAGGGCCAGAAGGTTTCCAAAGGACAGATTTTAGCTTCTATTGACGACGGAGGTTTATCCAGCCAATTGGCCCAGATGAAAACCCAGGCCGCTTTGGCCAAAACCACTTTTGAACGTCAAAAAAGGCTTTGGGAACAAAGCATTGGTTCAGAAATCCAGTATTTGGAGGCCAAGACTTCTTATGAGGCCCAAGAAAGTGCCGTAAAACAAATGCAAAGTCAGGTTGGGAAATCCACCATCAGAGCTCCATTTTCCGGAATCATCGATGATGTAATCAAAGATCAGGGGACCGTGGTAAGCCCAGGTCCTGGTTCGGAGGTGTTCCGAATTGTGAACCTTTCCAATATGTACATCGAAGTGGAAGTGCCTGAAAGCCATCTGCCCAATGTAACTCCTGGAAAGAATGTGAATGTATTCTTCCCCGTGTTGGGCGATAGTGTGTCCACCAAAGTGAGACAGACCGGAAACTTTATCAACCCTGGGAACCGTTCGTTCACTGCCGAGATTCCGGTACCTAGCCAAAATGGAAAAGTAAAACCAAATTTAACGGCCAAGGTGATGATCAATGATTACACCAATGAAAATGCCATCTTGATTCCCCAAAGTATCGTTTCCGAAAATGCTGAGGGGGAACAGTATGTGTATTTGGTGGAAGCCGATTCAGCTTCTTCGGGAGCCATTGCCAAAAAGGCCATTATTGAAACCGGAAAGACGCAAGGGGATTATGTTGAGGTGCTTGCAGGAGTAGCAAGTGGTGATGGTATCATCAATGAAGGAGCAAGAAGTGTCAAAGAAGGGCAAAAGGTTAGGATAAAAAATGGTGATCAAGGCCATGGGGAGTAGTCAACAGCCAAAGTCTGTAGCAAAACTATCAACTAACGTCTACCCGTACCAGTAGACCAAAGACATAAAAAGAATGAGCAAACAAAAGAAAAAAGTAGATAAGGAATTTAAGCTTTCCTCCTGGGCCATCGACAACAAAACAACCATGTATGTGTTGATTGCGGTGAT
>JBCCUY010000268.1:0-4992 GCA_039196145.1 Bacteroidota bacterium | reverse complement strand
CGGCACTGTCACGTTCAGTTGGTTGGCTTTGGCATCAGTCACCTCGGCGTCAACGTTACCAAATTTTACCGTGTTTTCGCTTGCTGTAGTGCTAAAATGGGTGCCGCTTAACTGAACATTGGTCCCACGTTCTCCTTCCTCAGGAGAAAAACCGGTAAAAGTCATAGTCGGTGGGTTCACATCATCATCACCGCCGGTAATATCATCCGTGGTGTCATCTGTTTTGCCATCATCATTGCTACAGGCCATAATTAGGCACATGACCAATACGGGCAGGCCAAACAGCAACCATTTTTTGGTATCATAAGCGTTTAAGAATTTCATAGGACTTCTTTTTTGTGTTAGAAAGTCCCAATGTCCCTTTTTTAGTACGGGTGAGTGGGGTTCAATTCACGGATGGGCCGTTTGGGTTGATAGATGAGGGGTTTGAGTTGATGGTTGGATTACTGAAGTCAAGAAAAAAGAATCAGGAATCAGGACTCAAGACTCAAGACCCACGACCCACGACTCACGACTCACGACCAACTAAACATTAAACCTAAAGTGCATCACATCCCCATCTTGCACAATATATTCCTTGCCTTCCACTCGCATACGTCCAGCTTCCTTTACCTTGGTCTCGCTGCCGTACTGTACATAATCGGCATAGGAGATGACTTCGGCGCGGATAAAACCCTTTTCAAAATCGGTATGGATTACGCCGGCGGCTTGCGGCGCGGTGGCACCAACGGGAATGGTCCAAGCGCGAACTTCTTTTTGCCCTGCCGTGAAATAGGTTTCCAGGTCCAAAAGCTTGTAGGCCCCACGGATAAGTTTCGCCGAACCGGGTTCTGAAAGTCCCAAATCTTCCAAGAACATTTGGCGCTCCTCGTAGGTTTCCAGTTCTGTAATATCGGCCTCGGTACCCACGGCCAAAAAGATGACCTCGGCATTTTCGTTTGCCACGGCCTGTTTTACCTGGTCCACATAAGCATTCCCGTCCACTGCAGCTGCCTCATCTACATTGCAGACGTACATAACAGGTTTGTCAGTGATCAACTGCAATGGTTTTACATATTCGGTATGATCGTCTTCTGCAACGGAAATGGCACGTACCGATTGGCCCGCTTCCAAACCTTCTTTAAGGGTGCTCAGTACATCGGCTTCCTTTTGTGCCTCCTTGTTTCCGGTCTTGGCAGCGCGCTTTACCTTGTCCAGTTTTTTTTCAACGCTTTCCAAATCCTTCAGCTGAAGTTCCATATCTATGGTCTCTTTGTCGCGAATTGGATCTACGGAGCCATCCACATGAACCACATTATCATTGTCGAAGCAGCGCAATACATGGAGAATTGCATCGGTTTCCCGGATATTGCCCAAGAATTGGTTCCCAAGTCCCTCTCCTTTGCTTGCTCCCTTTACCAAGCCTGCAATGTCCACAATTTCTACCGTAGCGGGAATCACTTTTTCTGGATTTACAAGTTCTTCCAACTTCTCCAATCGGGTATCAGGGACATTCACCACCCCAATATTGGGTTCGATGGTGCAAAAGGGAAAGTTGGCGCTCTGTGCCTTTGCATTGGATAGGCAATTGAACAAGGTTGATTTTCCCACATTGGGCAATCCTACAATTCCGGCTTTCATTGTCTAGGTGTTAGATATGAGATGTGAGTCTTGAGATTTCCGTAAACCGCTTACACAGCACTCACTACTTAATACTGATTACTGACTACTATTTTAAGCGTGCAAATATAGTTTGAAGTTTTGAAAGAAAAGTCCTTGCGGAACCTTAAAAACCATTGAAGAGCAGATATGCGCCTATGATAAAAATGGATACTATGGCCAAAATTACCACAACGGAAAGGATACACCCCAACTGTTTCCAGAACCCATTATACTCTTTTTGCTTTTCCTCCATAGTCTTTTAGCTGAATTGATGCTTGCAAAAGTATGAAGAAATGCTTGTTGGGGAAATTGGATTCTGATTACCTTTAGGCATGGCCAAAATTACATTGCAAGGTATTTTGTTTGATGAAAAGTCCTCTTTTCTTAAAGGGCCTGCCCTTGCCCCTCCCGCCATCCGAAAAGCCTATCACAGTGATTCTGCCAATTACTATGCCGAGGACGGCTCCTTTATAGCTCCTGAGTTGTTTGATGACAAGGGAGATTTTGAGGTTTCGGACTATTTGGATATTGAGCAGGTAACCTTCAACAATCTGAAAAAAAACAAACCTTTGATCACCTTCGGTGGCGATCATTCCATTACCTACCCCATCATCAAGGCTTTTTATTCGCTCTATGGAAAATTGGATATACTCCATATTGATGCACATGGCGACCTTTATTCCAATTTTGAGGGGGATCAATACTCCCATGCCTGCCCCTTTTACAACATCATGAACAATGAGCTCGCGGATAACCTACAGCAGGTTGGTATTCGAACTTTAAATAATGAACAACGGGAGAACGCAAAGCGACTTGGGGTCAATATAAACGAGATGAAGGATTTTAAATCCTTTATGATGCCCACCTTTAAGAATCCGTTATATCTGTCTTTGGATATGGATGCCTTGGATCCGGCTTTTGCCCCTGGAGTATCCCATCACGAACCTGGAGGATTCAGCACCAGGGAGGTAATCCAAATTATTCAAGAAATAAATGTACCATTGGTCGGAGCCGATATCGTGGAATACAATCCAAATCGGGATATTAACGATATCACGGCAATGGTCTGCGCCAAACTATTAAGGGAAATTGCGGCTAAAATGCTCTAGATTAGCCGTCTGGATGCATGAATTTTTGCTTGCCCAAAAGCTCTTCTTCAGACTCCACAATATCCTCATCGGGAACACAACAGTCCACGGGGCATACAGCAGCACATTGCGGTTCCTCATGAAATCCCATGCACTCCGTGCATTTATCCGGTGCTATATAATAAATCTCGTCACTTATAGGTTCTTGCACCTCATCTGCATTGACCGACTTGCCATCTGGCAATACCACATCACCCACCAGCGAGGTTCCATCGCTGTAACGCCATTCATCTGCACCTTCGTAAATTGCGGTATTCGGGCACTCTGGCTCACAGGCCCCGCAATTGATACACTCATCCGTTATGATAATCGCCATAATTTTCTTTTTCTTTTATGCCCAGTAAACCGGGCATGCGTACTTTTGCACAAAAATAAACCCTACTAAAATAGTATACAAATATAATGAGCGCGCCCAATCACATAGTGCAAGCTTTTGTTAATCTTGGGGATTACCTCACTGAATTTTGTGAAAATCGCAATACAAAAGACCATCCTGCACATGCTTCGCTAGAAGAAGTTTTTCAAAAGGCTGGACAACAAAACGGATGGTTCACCGAGGATAATGTGCTACATTGTTTGCGCCACTGGGGCCAATTACTTCAGCGGGATAAACTAGATTCCTGGTTGGGTTCATATTCCATTGATCCCTCCAAGACACCTAAAATAATCGGGGTGGTCATGGCGGGTAATATTCCCTTGGTTGGGTTCCATGATTTTATTTCCGTGCTTTTATCGGGGCATTCCGTGCAGGCCAAATTGTCCTCCAATGATACCGTACTCCTCCCCTTTTTAGCCAAACATCTTATTGCGATGGAACCTAGCTTAAAAGACCGAATTACCTTCGTAGAAGGTAAATTTGGGCATTTTGATGCCGTAATCGCAACCGGAAGCAACAACACCAGTCGGTATTTTGAGCATTATTTTGGAAAAAAACCGAACATTATCCGAAAAAACAGAAATGCCATTGCCGTACTTACCGGTGAGGAATCGCAAGAGGAGTTGATAGCTCTGGGAGAGGATATCTTCAGGTATTACGGTTTGGGCTGCCGTAATGTTTCCAAAATATATGTGCCCCAAAATTATGATTTTGACACACTCTTTAATGCTCTTTTCACGTATCAGGGTATTGTGAACCAGAATAAATACGCCAACAATTACGACTACAACAAAGCGGTTTATCTGATGAGCGAATTTAAAATACTGGATAATGGCTTCATCGTGCTAAAAGAGGACAGTGGTTTTGCTTCGCCCATAGCCTCATTGTTTTACGAATATTATGATTCGAAGGATTCGGTAAAGCTTCATTTACAAAGTAAAAAAGAGGATATCCAGTGTGTGGTGTCCAAGGGTTTTATGACCAATGAAATTGAATTTGGGGAAACCCAAAAACCGAAGCTCCATGATTATGCGGACGGCGTGGACACCCTGGAATTTCTTATCAACCTCTAAGCAGCATCTCCGGCTACAATCGTTTTTATATACAAGTTTTTTTAAGACCTTTGGGCCTTATTTAAAAATGACCCGAATGGAACAAGCTGTTCTCGGGGTCGCTCAACCCTCAAACAACTGAAAATGAAAAAGCACAACTTTAGCGCCGGTCCCTGTATTTTACCACAAGAAGTGATGCAGAAGGCCTCAGAGGCCGTAATTGAATTGGATGGCATTGGACTTTCGCTCATAGAAATCTCCCATAGAAGTAAGGAATTTGTGGCCATTATGGAAAAGGCCAGGTCGTTGGCTTTGGAATTGTTGGGTCTGGAAGGCAAGGGTTATCAAGCGCTTTTTCTTCAAGGTGGGGCAAGCACACAGTTCATTATGGCTGCCTATAACCTATTGGAACAAAAAGCGGGCTATGTCAATACCGGTACCTGGAGCTTAAAGGCAATCAAAGAGGCACGACTTTTTGGTGAAATAGTGGAAGTGGCGTCATCCCAAGATCAAAACTTCAATTACATCCCAAAGGGATATACGGTGCCGGATGATTTGGATTATTTGCACCTGACTTCCAACAACACCATATTTGGAACCCAACTAAAGGAATTTCCCAAAACGAAAGTTCCCTTGGTCTGCGATATGAGCTCTGATATTTTCTCCCGTCAAATGGATTTTTCACAGTTTGATTTGATCTATGCCGGGGCACAAAAAAATATGGGGCCGGCAGGAACCACTTTGGTCGTGGTCAAAGAGGATATCCTAGGCAGGG
>JBCCUY010000267.1:0-4994 GCA_039196145.1 Bacteroidota bacterium | reverse complement strand
TGCCAAATAGATTATTTCCATCTAAAAAGCTCCTCTCCGTACTGTGGGAAAATTACTTTACTTTTTGTTTTTTACCATCATGTTAATGGGATTTTTGTCCTAATAATATTAACAATTTCCATCATTGATTTTAATCCCCTGAGTATGTGATAAAACCCCTATTTTTGCCGAAATTTTTGTTGATGGATTTTGAACAGGAAATAGCTAAGAGACGTACTTTCGGTATCATTTCGCACCCAGATGCAGGGAAAACAACCTTAACAGAAAAGCTTTTGCTTTTTGGAGGAGCCATTCAAGAGGCAGGTGCAGTAAAGAACAACAAAATCAAGAAGAGTGCGACTAGCGATTTCATGGAAATTGAACGTCAACGCGGGATTTCAGTTGCTACGTCGGTGCTTGCCTTTCTTTACAACAATAAGAAAATCAACATCCTGGATACGCCAGGACACAAAGATTTTGCAGAAGATACTTTTAGGACGCTTACAGCAGTGGATAGTGTTATCGTTGTAATTGACGTTGCCAAAGGCGTAGAGGAGCAGACCGAAAAGCTGGTTGAAGTCTGCAGGATGCGAAGCATTCCCATGATTGTTTTCATCAATAAGTTGGACCGCGAAGGGAAAGATGCTTTTGACCTTTTGGACGAGGTGGAGCAAAAATTGGGCCTTTCGGTAACTCCGTTAAGTTTTCCTATCGGGATGGGCTATGACTTTAAGGGCATCTACAACATCTATGAGAAGAACATCAATCTATTCAGTGGCAATAGTAAACAGAATATTGAAGAGACCATTGCTTTTGATGATATCAATAGTCCTGAATTGGAAGGAATTATAGGCGAGAACTCTGCCCAAGAACTTCGAGATAACTTGGAACTTGCCACTGGAGTATATCCCGAATTTGATAAAGAAGCATATTTGGCGGGCACTCAGCAGCCCGTTTTCTTCGGTTCTGCATTGAACAACTTTGGGGTTCGCGAATTGCTGGACTGTTTTGTAGACATTGCTCCTTCCCCGAGACCCAAAAAGGCAGAAGAGCGCTTAGTAGCTTCCAATGAGAAGGATTTTTCCGGATTTGTTTTTAAAATCCACGCAAACATGGACCCTAAACATCGTGATCGCTTGGCGTTTATTAAAATCGTTTCGGGCACCTTTGAACGAAACAAACCTTATTTGCACGTCCGCCAGGACAAGAAGCTTAAATTTTCGAGTCCGAATGCCTTTTTTGCCGAGAAAAAGGAAATTGTGGATATTTCCTATCCCGGAGATATTGTTGGACTGCACGATACCGGTAACTTTAAGATTGGTGACACGCTGACCAATGGGGAAAAATTGAACTATACAGGTATTCCCAGTTTTTCACCGGAGCATTTCAGATATATCAACAATGCGGATCCCATGAAGGCCAAACAATTGTACAAAGGAATAGATCAACTTATGGATGAGGGGGTCGCCCAGTTGTTTACACTGGAAATGAATGGCAGAAAGGTTATTGGTACTGTGGGAGCATTGCAATATGAGGTTATACAATACCGGTTGGAGCATGAATACGGCGCAAAATGCACCTATGAAAACTTTCCAGCACACAAGGCCTGCTGGGTAGAGCCCACTGCGAAAAATGAGGAGTTCCAAGAGTTTAAACGGGTAAAACAAAAATTTTTGGCTATTGATAAATCAGGTCAACTTGTATTCTTGGCCGATTCAGCTTTTTCACTCCAAATGACCCAACAGAAATATCCATCTGTCAAATTACATTTTACCTCTGAGCTTGGATAATGAAGTATGGCATGTTGGTTTTTGTATTCCGTTGTGCCCGATAAAATGAATCTTTCAAAGTTCAAAGACATGGTAGTTTATTACCTTTTGTAAGCCATAACAACCGTAGAATTCGCTTTATTTATAAATTTAGATAGCAGGTTGGGGTAATTGTCAAGGATATTTTGAAAAAAGAAAAGTTATTTCCTCTTTAAAAAACGGAAAGCTAAATGAACACATTAAAAAAAGTTCCGATTGTTATTCTCAACGGATTTCTTGGTTCTGGCAAGACAACCCTTTTTAGAAATCTTCTGTCCCAGTCAAAAAAGAAGAACATACCGGTTTGTGCCATCGTCAATGACATGAGTGAACTGGACGTAGATGGGGAATTACTTGGCACAATGGATATTGTTGAGGAAGATAACAGTATCCTGGAATCCATTCATTCCTGTGTACTGAGCAGCAAAAGGGGAATAAAAGAACTTAATAAGTCTCTCAATAGATTGCTGTCAAACCAAAGTCCGGAATTAATTATCATTGAAACTTCGGGAAGTTGTCATCCTATGCCCCTCGTTCAGTATTTTAAAGACAATACCCAAATCAAACTAACCGGAGTCTTTGCGTTGGTAGATAGCTTAATGTTGGCACATGACTATAGCTATGGTGAAAGTCTTGTGCCCAGAATGCAAAACAATCTTCTGCATAACAGACGGGATACAGTAAACCTATTGGTAGAGCAAATCATGTTTTGCAGCCATCTTCTCCTTACCAAGGCAGACCGCATCAATAAGGACAAACTACCTTATATCGCATCCCATATTCAAACCATAAATCCATTTACGTCCACACATTCGGTTCATTTCGGCAAACTTGAAATCGAATCTTTATTAGAGCTTCAGGAGTATGATTACTTTAGGGTGGCCCAATTGATTTCGGAGTTACAACCAGTGCTGGCGGCTGAAGAGGAAAACGATAGACCTTATGATCTAGCCACCAGAGTCATTAAAGATGATAGACCGTTCCACCCCAAGCGTCTTTGGGAAATCTGTCATCAATATCTCGATAAGCGGATTTATCGCAGCAAAGGGTTCTTCTGGCTTGCAAGTCGAGATAAACATTCACTATTGTGGAATCAAGCAGCTGGCGGCATCAGTCTTGAAATAATCGGATCGTGGCGTGCCGGAATTATTGAAGATGGGAATCACGGACTTTCAGAAATGGAAATTAGACTTTTGGAAGAAAGACTCTCAAAGGAATCTGGTCGTTTTGGAGATCGTCATTGCGACCTTACCGTGATTGGCGACCAAACACAGGTAGACCAATTTACCGAAGCTCTAAAATCTTGTTTTCTTACCGATGAAGAATTAGAACTTTGGAAAAACGGTTATGAGTTTGATGACCCGTGGCCAAAGAACTTGGTAAAAATGGTGAATTAGTTATTGAACAGGGAAACGACGTATAACCATTTCCGGTTTATACTTAAGGGTTGAGCTGTTGGTAAAGAGGAAGAAAGTTGCCTTGGTCCATATACCTCAAAACAATCCCAAATAATCACATCCCAAAGCTTCTGATTACACACTGAACACGTAATACCCCTATTTCCAGTCTGTTGTATTGGGGATTAGCGCATTTTTTGTACTTTATCCTCCATAACCAATAAAAACTATTCTTATGACAGATTCAAACAAACCACCTATTTGGTTTTGGGTGGTTAGTGTTCTTGCACTTTTATGGAATTTGATAGGAGTTTACGGTTATGTAAGCTCTAAATTCAATCAAGTGGAAATGTTGGAGGCGATGACACAGGAACAGCGTGAACTCTTTGAGGGCATACCTGCTTGGGCGGTGGCAGCCTGGGCCATTGCCGTTTTTTCGGGAGCCATAGCGTCCATTGCTCTGTTGCTTCGAAAAAAATGGGCCAAACCGCTTTTTGTGGTTTCATTAGTAGCCGCAGTAATCCAATTCATTAACTGGCTTTTTCTCCAAAATGCCGGGGATGTCTACGGAGGTAGTGCCTATACCATGCCAATCATTGTGGTCATTGTTGGATTGTTGCTCATTTTCTTTTCCAAAAAAAGTGTGCAGAAAGGGTGGTTAAAATAAGAAGCAATCATCTATTAAAAAAAGAACTCTGGCCATAAAAGGTCAGGGTTTTCTTTTAAGCTTCCCCGGTAGGTCCAAAATTTAGCGGAATCGGAGGTTGCTCGTAATCTTTTATGGTACCGTGTGCCTTTTCGAAACGGGTGACATTATCGCTCAATGCCTTTAAAAACTTCTTGGCATGTTGTGGGGTCAAAATAATCCGACTCTTAACCTTAGCCTTGGGAGCACCGGGCATCATACTGATGAAATCCACCACAAACTCGGATACCGAATGATTGATGATGGCCAAATTGGAATACGTGCCTTCGGCGGTCTTCTCATCCAATTCTATATTGATCTGCTTTTGCTGATTCTTATCGTTTTCAGCCATTTATATTGTTATTTTAAGTAAAAAAGAAAACCCTGATGTTGCCATCAGGGTTTGTGTATTTAGAATTTGAATTCCTCTTTGCGGGCCATAATCTCATCGTATTCCTCTTTGGAACCTACAATGATACTGTCATAATCCCTCATACCCGTACCGGCAGGAATCTTATGTCCAACAATAACATTTTCCTTCAATCCTTCCAAGGTATCCACTTTACCGCTTACCGCAGCTTCGTTCAATACTTTGGTAGTTTCTTGGAACGATGCCGCTGATATAAACGACTTGGTCTGTAGCGAAGCCCGGGTAATTCCCTGCAAGATTGGGGTAGCCGTGGCAGCCACAGCATCCCTCGCACTTACCAAGGTCTTATCGGCCCTACGCAACACCGAGTTCTCATCCCTTAACGCACGGGCAGAAATGATTTGTCCCGCCTTAAGGTTTTCAGACTCCCCAGCTTCCTCAACCACCTTCATACCAAAGATTTCGTCATTTTCCCGGATAAAGTCATCCTTGTGCACCAACTGGTTCTCCAAGAAGGTAGTATCGCCTGAATCTTCAATACGCACTTTACGCATCATCTGGCGTACCACAACCTCAAAATGCTTGTCATTGATTTTTACACCTTGCAAACGGTATACTTCCTGAACTTCGTTCACCAAGTACTGCTGTACGGCAGATGGTCCTTTGATGGCCAAAATATCCTCTGGCGTAATAGATCCATCTGACAATGGCATACCCGCACGAACATAATCGTTCTCCTGAACCAAAATCTGGTT
>JBCCUY010000266.1:0-5002 GCA_039196145.1 Bacteroidota bacterium | reverse complement strand
TTGGGGTAAAAAAAGATGGCTAACGGAAGACTTATATGTTTTGGAATATATGGAAGTCCCAAAAATTGCCTATTTAAAACTCAACCAATTGCGCTTTCCACCAGATGAATCCAAAGCAAAGGTCCTTAGCGAGTTTTGGAAAATTATGGACCAAAAACCAGTAAACAAGGTTATTTTGGATTTAAGGTCAAACGGAGGGGGTAATTTAAACAATGCTTGGCCATTTATATTCAAGATCCGACAATATGAGAGAATTAACACAAAAAGCAAATTTCTAGTACTTACAGGAAGAAAAACCTTTAGTGCAGCTACCGCCTTTGTGAGTATGTTGGAAACCCATACAAATTGCTCTTTTATTGGAGAGCCATCTGGAGGTAGGCCCAACCAAACGGAAGGCATCAATTCTAAACCTCCTTACCTAACGCATCTGGGATTGGATATTGTCGTTTCTAGGGGAAGGTGGACACATACCGATCCTTTGGATACCAGAGAATTTATTCAGCCAGATTCCATAGTAGTTGAGAGTTTTGAAGATTGGATGGCTGGACATGATAGGGTTTTTGATATTGCGCAAAAGTTGTAGCTACAGTTTAGGGATTAAGTATTGTAAAAAACCAGAACCTATTGGAAGAAAATCGACAAGGTTATGAGCTTATGAAGACAAGAACTGGTCTCGAAACTCCAATATTACCCAGAAACAAATCAAAGAAAGTGATAAGGCTGCTCTAAAGGCGGAAATGGAAAGACCTTTGATTCGTTAATACCACACAGAAAATTTAAAACACTTCATGAGTAATTAAGAAATATGTCGGCATTTTCAGACGTGATAATTCAAATTAAACTTTTTCGATATCGTTCCTTATTTCATTGGGAAGTGCGGGTTTAAGCATGTTGTAAAAGCCCTTAAAAGTCATATTTCCATCAGATTGTTTAACAATATATTGTTTTAACAACGCGATGAATTTTTTGTCGCCAATGTGTTCTATAGCCTTGTAGAGTACCTCGGCGCCTTTATGAGCCTCCAAATAGTCTATACCGTCCGCATAGAGCAAAGGGGGTTCCGTATTGGACTCATTGTTTTTTTCCTTAGCATAAAAATCATGTTTTTTCTTTATCATAATTTGCAAGGCTTCCTCACCCAATTTATCCTTCACCAATAATAGTCCCAGAGCCTCGGGTAGTGCTGTGGAAAGCATATGCGCTCCTTGGACATCTGCGATGTCCATATTTTCTTGTACCCAGTGCCTAAATACCTGACTTGCCGTAGATTGAAAAATAAAGGCTCGCTCTTTTTGACCAGTGGTGTCAGCGTACCAGCCTTCCTTTTCCGAAATAGCAATACTATTGGCATATGCACTGAAATTATCCTGATAAAATGGAGTTTCAAAAAGACGTACTTCTCGGTAAGGATATTCGCCCAATTCTTTATTTATAAAACCGATGGTGCTATGTATTCCTTCTTCATACAACTTAGTGTTAAACAAATGCTCTTCATGGGGTAATATAGTTACCGCTATCCCATCTATTTTTGATTTTTTTTCTGCAAAACTTCCTGATGCTAGATGCCAATTAAAGGGCGCTCCTTGGGCTACGGTATAGGCTCTATAGTTTCTGTCGTTTTCGGACCACGTTTTATCCAATCTTCCGGGTGCAAGGGGTATCTGGTCCTTTGTAGTACTTATGGTAATCTTGGCAGTTACCCTATCGGCGTCCGAAGCGTAAAAATTTTGTTTGAGGGCTGTAACATCAGATATTTTGGCCATTCTGGAATCTAAGGTTGCAAGTCCCTGGTCTTGTCTAGAGCGGTTTTCGTTCAACTCGTTTTCGGAGTTATATCCAATCAACGGCAAAAAATCATGAATGTCGCCAAAAGACCCATTGTACATTAAGTCGGCCTGAGGCGCCGTTCCAGATTGCGTAAATCCTTTGTACGCTTTTTTAGCTTTAAACGTTAACCAGATACTGTCTTTAGGCATCATAGTTTTGGACAGTCGATAAGCGGTTACCAAATGAACACTGTCTTGAAGTACTGACGATAATGGAACTCCTTCCGATTCTAACGATAGCACCTCAATAGAACTTTCAAAATTCAGAAACAAAGTATCTATTCTACTTTGAGAGGGATTGGTCAATAACAATTCCGCTTCATAAGCCGCACTTCTTTCTTCGGGATAATAGTCAAATATTAAGTTTAAATGGGTATATTTTGGATGCGCTTTCTCATCCAAATAACCATATGTTTTTTCATAATTGGCTTTTTCCTCCTCTTCTAGCGCTGCTAATTGAAAGCTATCGGACAACTCCACTTGTTTTATGATAAAGGATTGCAGTACAGCAAAACCAATCAATGAGAGTAATGTGGCCAGTTTACCTCCCCATGAGAGCTGTTTTCCCCTAAGGCTTAACTTTTCCTTCCAACGTGCAGCTGTACCTCGCTTCCAGAAGTAAATACCCAGAAAAACAAAGGCTGTGGCTAAAGCCAGCCACATGAGGAAGTACCATAAGGCAGAAGTGTACCAAATACCGTATTTGCTTATTTCTGAATAATCCTCCAGACCAGGAGTTCCGCTGTACGCATAAATGGTCTGT
The DNA here is from genome assembly GCA_039196145.1 of Bacteroidota bacterium. Classification (GTDB taxonomy): domain Bacteria; phylum Bacteroidota; class Bacteroidia; order Flavobacteriales; family Flavobacteriaceae; genus Flagellimonas. The sequence goes on along the minus strand of JBCCUY010000266.1, from coordinate 2,413 downwards.
TCTGCTAACCCAAGTTCAAAGGCCATAATCAACAGAAAAAACAAACCAACACTTAGAACATGGGTCAAAAAACGGTTTGCTGTAAGGCCAGAAATAAAAAATACCAAGGCTATCCATTGCACATATGTAAGCCACCCCCAATTATATCCCATGTTGTCATAGATGTAGAGCCCGAGGTCTATATGGACTGCACCCCCTAATATCACTTGTATAGCGATTCCGATAACCGTGAAGGCCAATGCCATAAGAAAGGACATCCCCATCATGGCCAAAAAACGTGCAAATTGGGTTACCCATATTGGTACTGGTAAGGTATCGGCAATGGCATGAATCTTCACTGTACGATCCTTAAAGAAGAGCTCTCCCGCCCAAATCATGATCAAAATCATAATAAATACCCCAAAAGACAAACGAAACAGGGTCATCGTAGAAGTTAAGGGAACTGTCGGCCCAATGTAGTAGGTGGCGTTCACAAATAGATTCTGTAACACCTCCATCAACAGAATAATCCCAAGTATAATTTTAAAGGAGATAGGTCTAACGATGTTTTTAAATTCCAACCGAGCTAGGGACCATAACTTTGTTAAAAAATCCGTTGTGGAAAAGGATAGTTTCGGACTAATAGGCTGAACGGTTACCTGCGCGGTTTTAATGTCTTTTTGTTCACGAAGCACCTTCTTACCCTTACCCGATGCTATAAAATATTTGAAACTGAACCTAAAATAACTAGCCAAGACCAATACCAAAGCTATTGATAACCAAAGAATACGATTGGTGAACAGGTTGCCTGCCAATGGGAGGTAGGCAGTATTGCGTTCTTCCACAACCGAATTGTTGATTACCTCATCGGTGGCGACATAGCCAAAGGGATCGAGTAATGTTAGTATCGTGGTGATTCCACCAGATTCTGAACTTATCTGCATCACTAAAAATGTCATAACGATAAGTAGAATGCCCAAATAGCCGGCCGCCATCTTTCGGGCAAATACCAAGGCGAAAAAAAATACGGAGGTCAATGTAAAAAGATTGGGCACGGTCAAAAAGAAAAATCCATGTAAAAGTTGGCCGATTGGGGCTGGTCCAAAACGATGGGCCTCTCCCAACCCTGCATAAGGAGCCAACAACATACCCAACATATATCCAGAAGCGATAATTATGTTAAAGAAAAAGGCCGAAAAAAATCTACCAAGATAGAAATGCTTCTCATTGATAGGAAAGGTGTACAACCATTGCCCGGTCCTATATTGTATGTCTTTGAAGAGTGCCGTACCCGTAATAATGGCTACGACAATGACCATTAATATACCCCCGCCGGCTAAATTCTTATAAAAAACAGCAGCAGAGTTCATCAAAAGTCCTTCATTTACATATTGATCAAATGTGCCCTTTGTGTACCACAGCGCCTGAAATACCATCATCAGGAAAAATAGCAATGTCGTCCAATGCCAAAAACGCTGTTTTATTTCATAAGCGATAATCTTACCTATCATGATGCTATGGTTTCAGAATGGTTGTACAATAAGTTGAAATAGGCGTCCTCCAAACTAGGCGATTTTTGGTAAAAATCACCATCCGGCATATCATCGGCAACTACGGTTACCATCATTTTTCCCAAATGGAAATGGTTGGAAATCACTTTAAATTTTTCCTGATGTGATTCAAACTCTGAAATTTCAATTTGCTTTTCCCAGACTATACCATTTAATGAACTTTCGATATCGCTAGGTCTTCCTGTCAACAAAACTTCCCCATTACCAATTATGGCCATGTCCTTACAAAGAGTGCTTACATCTTCAACAATATGTGTGGATAGAATTACCACAGCATCTTCTCCAAGTTCGGCCAAAAGATTGTAAAAACGGTTTCGTTCCATAGGGTCCAGACCAGCGGTAGGTTCATCCACAATGATCAATTGTGGATTGGCCAGAAGGGCCTGGGCAATTCCAAAGCGCTGTTTCATTCCCCCCGAATAACTGTCCAATCTTTTTTTACGAACATCATACAAGTTTACTTTTTGAAGGAGTGCCGTTACCTGTTCCTTACGCTCGCTCTTGTTAGTAATGCCGCGCATATCCGCAATATATGTAAGCAACTCTTCGGCGGACACATTGGGGTATACACCAAATTCCTGTGGAAGATATCCTAATACTTTTCTGAGTTCTTCGGGTTGTCTGGTCACATCGATTCCATTGAAATCGATGCTTCCGTCATCAATATCCTGCAAGGTCGCAATGGATTTCATTAGGGTCGATTTTCCAGCGCCGTTTTGCCCCAAAAGCCCGAACATACCCTTATTAATGGTAAGAGAGACATTTTTTAAGGCTTGTACCCCATTGGGGTAGGTCTTGGATAAATTATGTATTTCTAGCTTCATTTTTAACTAATTTTTGGATGATGTTTTAATTGCAACGGC
>JBCCUY010000265.1:0-5018 GCA_039196145.1 Bacteroidota bacterium | reverse complement strand
TGCTTCATCAGCTCATAACACCGATCATCAAGTAAAATAAAAATATATGGACATTATAAAAAAATATCTAGTTGCCTTAGGCCTTGTTACGTTTTTCTGGGGTTCGGCCCAAGAAAATAAATTTTTGGACAGAAGTTATTGGCAGACCAACCCTAGCATAGCACAAATTGAAAAAGACATTGCTGCGGGCAACGACCCTACCCAACTAAGCAACCATGCTTTTGATGCCGTGTGTTATGCTTTTTTAGGAAATGTGGACAACCAAACCATTAAGTATCTCCTAAGTATAGAAGGTAACGAGGTCAATAAGTTGACGCACGATTCCCGAACTTACATCTTCTGGGCCGCCTATAAGGACAACCTGGAAATGATGAAATATCTCGTAGCCCAGGGCGCAAAAACAGATGTCATTGATAGCCATGGATATTCCCTATTGAATTTTTCCGCGGTAACGGGACAAACCAATACAGCCCTGTACGATTTTATCTTGTCGCATGGCGGTAATCCAAAAACAGACACCAACCTATACGGAGCAAATGCCATTTTATTGGTATCTCCTTTTGCAAAGGACCTTAAAATCCTTGATTATTTCATCGGCAAAGGACTTTCACTAAACGATAAGGACAATAAGGGCAATGGTATTTTGGAACATGCCGCCCGTGGTGGTAATATTGGGATGCTAAAAACCCTAATGGGCAAGGGGATTTCCTTTATGGACAAAAACAATGAGGGCAGTAATGCCATCTTAACAGCTAGTCAAGGTACACGGGGGCATCAGAACACCTTGGAAACCTATAAATTTCTGGAAGAACAGGGATTGGATCCAACAATTATAGATCAGGAAGGAACCAATGCCCTTCATAATATAGCTTACGATGTGGAGGACAAGACCATTTATGACTACTTTCTTGGGAAAGGAGTTAGCGTAAGTCAACAAGATAAAGCTGGGCGCACTCCTTTTATGAATGCGGCCCATTACAATGGCCTGGAAGTAGTGGAGCTCCTGTCTGCTACGGTAACCGATATTGACATTACGGATAACGAGGGCAGAACAGCCTTAGCCTTGGCCATTACCAGAAACCAACCCGATATGGTGGATTTGCTATTAAAAAAAGGAGCCAAAGCTGATGTAAAAGACAACAAGGGCAACAACCTTGCCTATTATCTTATCCAATCCTATAATCCCAAAAATCCCGAAGCTTTCGAAAAGAAACTACAACTGCTGGAGGCCAAGGGACTTTCCTTGACCTCGCTTCAGCACAACGGCAATACACTTTGCCATTTAGCTGCCCAGGAGAACAATCTGGCTCTTTTAAAGCGATTAAAAAGTTTCAACATTCCTGTAAACACGAAAAATACCGAGGGTAATACCGCGCTTCATTTGGCCGCTATGTCCGCCAAGGACGATGCCATTCTAAAATATTTGATTGAACAAGGAGCAGACAAAGCCGTTCTCACCGATTTTGATGAGAGTGTTTTTGATCTTGCCAAGGAAAATGAATTGCTCCAGGAAAATGGCATTGCACTGGAATTTTTGAAGTAACGTAAATACGCATGAAAGGAACCGTTAAAAACACGCTCGTACTTTTTGTCTTAACTCTAATTGCCTTCGGCTTTGCTAGTAAAGTTGAGACTGTCAATTATAAATGCATGATCCAACTGACCAATTATACAGGTCATGGGGCGTACGTGGTGGTCTCCTTATTGGATAAGGATGGAAATTATTTGGAGACCCTGTACGTGCAGGGGGAAGACGAAGAATGGTATCATGATATTCCAGAATGGTGGCAGTTTTACGACCAGAAAAAAACAAAAATAGATGCTATTACCGGTGCCACCGTTGGTGGAGGACAACGTACCATTCAGGTTTTGAAACTGCCATTGGATAAGATTGATGCGGGATACCAACTGCGTTTTGAAACTGCTGTGGAAGACCAAGAATACTTTAAAGACGATGTTCAATTTGAGCTTACTTCTGAAAATTTGAAGACAAAAGTTGAGGGTAAAGGATACATTCGGTACATTCGAATGTTGCCTACTTCTTAACAGAAAGTCATGACGGTTTCCATCTGGAGGTTTAGCCACATGTTGTTGGCACTGTCAACCTCCGTATTCCTTATTTTGGCCTCTCTCACAGGGTTCATCTTGGCCTTTGAACCCATGGAACAGGCTCTAAAGCCTTATGATGTGGGAGACCTAAAAGAAATTCCCCTTTCCAAGACCATGGAAATCATGGATAAGGTCTATACTGAGGTCATTACCTTGGAAGTGGATAAAAACGATTTTGTATTGGCTTCTGTGGTCAATAAGGATGGCGACAGTGAAACCATTTTTATTCATCCGTTAACCGGTGAAAAATTGGGAAAGCCTACAGAAAAGCCCAAAATCTTTCAGTTTACCACCAACCTACACCGCTCTCTTTTCCTAAAAGGTCTGGGTCGGTTTTTTGTAGGATTTGTTTCTTTTTTGCTCTGCCTAATTGCTGTTACGGGCTTGTTGTTGATGATACAACGTCAAGGCGGCATTAGCAAACTGTTTTCAAAGGTTCAAAAGGAAGGTTTTGCTTTGTACTATCATGTAAGCCTAGGGAGATGGATGCTACTGCCTATTATTGTGGTTGCCGCCACAGGAGTATATCTATCCTTAGAGAAGTTTTCCCTCTTACCTTCCACACAGGTGCAGCATCAGCTTCCTGAGGTCATTTCAGAAACCATGGATGAAAGTGTATCATGGGAACTTCCCGTATTTAAGGATATTCCGTTGAACCAATTGCGCAAACTCACCTATCCCTTCTCGGAATTTCCTGAGGATTATTTTGAATTGGCCTTAAATAACAAGGAGATTTTAATCCACCAATATACTGGGGAGTTTTTAAGTGAGAAGCCGTACCCATTTACTGCCATTGCATCTCGTTGGAGCATGCTGTTGCATACAGGTCAAGGATCGTTGACATGGTCTATTTTGCTGGGGGTGGTCTCACTTGCAATTCTATTTTTTATTTATTCGGGTTTTGTTCTATGGCTGAAGCGTACCAAAAAAAGTGGGAAATCGGAATTGCTTGAGGTGGACAAAAACGAAGCCAGCATGGTCATTCTCGTAGGCTCGGAAACCGGAAATACCTTTGAATTTGCCAAAATTCTCCAAAAAGCTTTAATGGATCAAGGTGAAACGGTCTTTGTTTCAGAACTGAACGCCTATACCAGCTATAATAAAGCAAAACACCTTATTGTGCTTACCGCCACCTATGGTGAAGGCGAGGCCCCTTCAAATGCCCGAAATTTTTACAAAATCCTCCCCGAAATTGAACAACCGAACAAAATGATCTATAGCGTGGTGGGTTTTGGTTCCTTGTTATATCCCGATTATTGTGGTTTTGCCATTACCGTGAATCAGTTGTTAGATCATCAAAAAAAGTTCGATGAGCTTATTCCCCTGTACAAAATAAACAATCAAGATTTTAGGGCATTCCAGAATTGGGCCTCCAAATGGAGTGCCAAAACCGGGATATCGCTGACCCTCAAGGAACCCATCAAAAAACGAAGAAACATCAAACCTAGACTCTTTAAAGTGGTGCAGCGAACGGCACTGAATACCGATGATACCTTTCTATTGCAGCTGGCGCCTTTGAAGCGTGTCAAATTCCAATCAGGGGATCTCGCTATCATTGTGCCGGATGACGGAGTGGAACGCTTATATTCCATTGCCAAAATGAACCAAAAAATTGTATTGAGCATCAAAAAACATGAGCATGGCGTCTGCTCCACCTATTTAAGTACTTTGAACCAGGGAGACCCGCTATCTCTGGCAATAAAAAAGAATTTTGAATTTCACTTCCCCACCTATGCAACTGCAGTCATTCTAATTGCGAATGGTACCGGAATCGCGCCTTTTCTGGGGATGTTGGATGAAAACAAAGGAGAAATCCCCATCCACCTTTTCTTGGGTCTTCGGAACACGTCCTCTTTAGAACTTTATAAAAAGGCCCTGGACAAAACCCAGTATTTCAGTATGGACGTGGCCTATTCCCGAGAAAGTAAAGCGGAATATGTGCAGGATATTCTCAGTAAAAAGTCGGCTTGGATAGCCCAACAATTTGAGGAGGGGGCAGTCGTAATGATTTGCGGTTCAATCGCTATGCAAAACCAAGTCCTGGACGTTTTAGAGGACAGTTGTAGAACACACCTCAACAAGCCCTTGAGCGAATTTGAGAATTTGGAGCAGCTAAAAATGGATTGTTATTGATTCCTTTTGATTTGATTTCAAGCCTAAACGTACTAAATTCCTATTTCAGGAATGATGCCTCATTTATGGAATAATATGTGAGTGATAATCTTGAAGCACTTTCTCGATAAATCCGATTGGGCTTCCTAATCTTCCCATGTTTTAGCGTTGTTCCTGCTCATAGGAAACAATCATCGTTCTGCTTATAGGAAGAAGCATATCTGCATCTGTAAATAATGGTTTATCATAACTCTGAATTTGTTTGCAAATTTCCGCAATGTGTGATATATCAGTGCCGCAGCAACCCCCAAAAATTCTTAGGTTCGGTAAGAGTTGTTGCAATTGGGCATGCATCTGGCCTAATTCTTTACAGTTTCCCTTATCCAGTTCTGTTGCTTCATCCAACTCCGCGTGACTTTTGCAAGAAGCGTTGGCACGAATTCCGTGAATCCTGTTTTTCCAAGACCCATTTGTTTTGAACAGGTGGATGAAATGTGAGGGATGGGCACAATTGATCATGTAATAGAGTGGGTAGTTATCTGTGTCCCTATCAAGCTTTGAAATCACCTTTTCCAAGTTTTCACCACTGGGTAATTTGCCATCGGTTTCAACAGTAAATGATATCACTACAGGAACATGATAGAGTTGGGCTGCTTTTGCAATACCGAGCGCCTCTTCTGAATAGGTCATGGTTATGGCGGTGACCATGTCCACCTGTGCCTCTTTAAATGCTTTGATCTGCAGTTCATGATATTTTACCGCATCAGGGTATTGCATGGCATGTTGCACTTTATAAC
>JBCCUY010000264.1:0-5058 GCA_039196145.1 Bacteroidota bacterium | reverse complement strand
GTAATGATTGAAAAAATACTGAGTTCAAAGAACAGGATTTATTACCATCTCCTCTTTTGGCTCGTTTACATTCTCTTTTACACCGTTTTTTGGGGTAGTTACAAAGGAAATTATGCTGAGGAGTTCCTTCAATTACTCTTTCTACTACCCTGGAAGTTGATTCCAACCTACATTACCTTATACTACCTAATGCCCAGATTTTTGTACCCCAAAAAAATGGTCACTTATGTGGTATTGTCCCTTTTATTGGCCATAAGTATGGCGCTTATAGACCGCTATATGAGTTGGCGTTTCCTCTATCGCTGGTTTTCATTTGATGAAGGGCACTGGAAAGACCCTGTTTGGTACTTCCCAAAAATTTTGAACTCGATGCTTCGCATATACACCCCAGTTTTTGTGGCCATGGCCATCAAACTGCAACGATTTTACTATCAGAAAGAGCAGATAAACAAGGCATTGGAAAAGGAAAAGGTAGAAACGGAGTTAAAGTTTTTAAAAGCGCAAATACACCCTCATTTCCTCTTTAATACGCTAAATAGTATCTATGCCCTGTCTTTGGCCAAATCCACGCAAACCCCAGATGCTGTTCTTGGGCTGTCGAAATTTCTGGATTATATGCTCTACGAATGCAATGATCGCCTAATTACCGTAGAGAAGGAATGGGAACAATTGATGAATCTGGTGGAACTGGAACGACTTCGATATGGGGAGCAATTGACCATATCAACAACGCTAAAGGAAGACAATAAAGAAAGCCTAATACCTCCCCTACTCTTACTTCCTTTTGTAGAGAATGCCTTTAAACATGTTGCGGACAACCTTATTTCTGATTCTTGGATCAAAATAGACCTGAAATTGGAGAACCAACAGCTACAGTTTATGGTGGAGAACAGTAAGGCCTCCACAGAAACAGGTGAAAATCTGGATAGCGATAAAAACATCGGTCTAAAAAATGTAAAACGTCGATTGGTTCTGTTTTTCCCAGATAAACATGAATTAAAAATTTTGGAGGAACCCGATAATTTTTTAATCAAATTGGAAATTGACTTAAGTCATTTAAGCTCCTAATTTTACGCAATGTTTCAAAAAATTAAATGCCTAATTGTGGATGATGAGCCTTTGGCCAGGGATGTATTGCAGGGGTACGCGAACCAAATCGAACAGTTGGACGTGGTAGCCGTATGCGCAAACGCCGTGGAAGCCTTTGGGCATCTTCAAAAGACGGATGTTGATTTGGTTTTTTTGGACATTAAAATGCCTAAAATCAATGGCCTGGAATTATTGGAATCGCTAAACCCAAAACCGTTGGTCGTGTTCACCACAGCCTATCGGGAATTTGCGATCAAAGCTTTTGAACTTGACGCCATTGACTACCTCCTAAAACCCATTTCCTTGGGACGTTTTATGAAAACAGTGGCCAAGGCGAACAAATATCTTTCCGGCGGAAACGGTTCCAGTGAGGTGGCACAAGAAGTCAGCCAAACTGGCCTACCAAGCGAAGAGCCCGAATTGTTATACATCAAAACCCAAAGAAAAATTGTAAAACTCGATCTGTCCGAAATCAGCTATTTGGAAAGTCTCAACGACAAGGTGATCATCCACACCAAAGAACAGGAAATCTCCACAACCCAACGAATAGGTTATCTGGCAGAAAAACTACCTGCCAAACACTTTATCCGTATTCATAGATCCTTTATTGTTTCCTTGGAGAAGGTAACGGCATTCAACAGTATTATGGTCGAAATTAAGGGCAAAGAACTTCCCATAGGGCGAAATTATCGTTCCAAGGCCTTGGATTCCCTGCGTAGCTTTCCCAAATAATTTAGAATAACAGTTAAGCATTCCTTAAAAGAGGTGCCAGCATGCTAAAAACATTGCTTTTCAACCTCATTCCGGACAGTTTCGGCATCAAACCGCACATAAACGTCATTTACCCCTATTGCCCTAGCATTCGCAAAAGAGGCTTGATATTGGACTTGGCATGTAGGTTCTTTGAGTATCATCAAAAACGAACCATTCATGAAACTGCCTTTCACTCTTTCCCTTATTGTGGTATCTTTTGTAGGATTAGGACAAAATGGAGGCGGTGATACCCGGGCCCTGTTCAAATATCAAATTAAAAAGGCGACTCAACCTATACTTTTGGATGGGGCCATAGGGATTGATGAATGGGAACAACATCCTCCAATCACTAATTTCTTTAACCATTGGCCCAGTGACGAGGGACAGGCCCAAAATCAGACCGAAGTAAAACTCACCTACGATGATCAAAACCTTTATCTCATGGCCAAGTGCTATGATAAGGAAAGTAGGATCATCCAATCCTTGGTGCGTGATAGCGATGACGACTATTGGGGCAGTGACAACTTTTCATTTGTTCTAGACCCTGTAAACACCAAACAAAGTGGGTTCTTTTTTGGAGTAACCGCGGGAGGGGCAGAAACCGAAGGAAATCTCACCATTGAAGGTTCCCAAACTTGGCTTTCGGAAAACTGGGATAATAAATGGGCCTCAAAAACCGCTCAATATGAAGAATACTGGTTGGTTGAAATGGCCATCCCATTCAAAACGCTCCGGTACAACGCCAACCAGACCACCTGGGGTATCAATTTTATCAGAGGTGATAAACAAAACAACACCTACACCACTTGGACCCAATTTCCGGTAAATTTTAATGGGGTGAGCCTGAACTATATGGGGTCCCTACAATGGGATAAAAGTCCCGAAAAAGCCAAGGGTGCCTTTATTCTTAATCCCTATGTAACATCATCCTCTGTAAGAGATTATGAAGATGAAAACCAAACTGAAGCCGAGCTGAAAAGCGATCTGGGCGGAGAAGTTAAAATAGCATTGACCAGTAGCCTTAATTTGGACCTGACCTTATTTCCAGATTTCTCCAATGCTGACGTGGACCAACAGGTGACCAATATTACCCGCTTCAATATTTTTCTCCCTGAACAACGTAATTTCTTTCTCGAAAACAATGACATATTTTCCAGCTTTGGGACGTACGATATAAAACCTTTCTTTTCAAGGCGCATCGGCATCAATGATGGTGAAGCGATACCCATTGACTTTGGAGGGAGATTGACCGGTAACATCTCCCCCACCCTCCGTGTTGGGGTGATGAACGTACAAACCCGTCAAACCGATGAATTTGCTGCCCAAAACTATAGTGTGGGAGCTTTCCAACAAAGAATTTTGAAACGATCTGTCATCAAAGGGCTTTTTATCAATCGACAGGCTACCAGCAACACCGAAGAGTTGGAATATTCCAGAAATGCAGGTTTGGAGTTCAGCTATATCTCGGACAGCGGTAGGCTCAATACCACCTTTATGTACCACACTTCCCTCACACCAGAAAACTATGAAGACACCCATTTTTATGGGATAGAAGGCTCCTACACCTCCAAAAGGATACGAACCGGTTGGACTTTCAACGTGGTCGGTGATAACTATATCACTGAATTGGGGATAAATCCACGTTTGGAAAACACCAATGCCGAAACCGAGGAAACAGTGCGATTGGGATATACCTATATCAATCAATGGTTCCGATATATCACCTTCGTTGAAGACGAAATGAAGAAACTAAATTCGCATGGTCTTCGCACTTGGTACAATTTATATTTAAACCCTGACGGTACTTTAAATGAAACCCAAAACAATCTTGGATACGATTTTCAATTTAGAAATACCGCGCGAATGATCTTATTGGCGCGCTATCGTAAAGTAAACCTGTTGTTCCCCACTTCCCTACTCGGAGACGATTTCACTCCAATTCCAATTGCTGATTATTCCTTCTTATGGTCAGAACTTCGCTATAATTCAGATGAGCGTAAAACCTTTGTGTGGAACACAAGTTTAGCCTATGGTCAATTCTTCAATGGTACCCGGGTGGGCGCCATGGTGCAAGGTTCGTTCCGTTTAAGACCGTGGGGCAGTTTTGGTCTTACTTACGATTTTAATGATATCCGGTTGGCAGAAGGTTTTGGAAAAGATAAAATCCATCTGGTACGGTTCAATGGGGACATCAGTTTTTCCAATAAACTTTTTATGCGAAACGTATTGCAATACAATACCCAAGGGGATAATTTTAGTGCCTTTTCAAGGCTGCAATGGCGCTACAGCCCAATGTCCGACATTTTCTTGATTTTTAACGAAAACCACGACACACGTGGTCTCGGGATAAAAAACAGGTCAATTGTTTTGAAGGTAACCTACTGGCTTTAACTGAATAAAAATCCATTTTTCATGTTCCTTTAACATCGCAGGCACTCATTTTTCCCGTACCTATTCTATGGTCTATCAATCGGTTAAGATTGACCAGTGATGAATTTGGAACACAAAATTGGAGGGTTATGGCATTTGGTATAAAAGTTAGGTTTTTAGGTGGACTGACACCTGCACAACAAACAATATTTGACGAGGCCGCCTGCCGGTGGGCAGATATAATTATAGGAGATTTACCTAGGGTGCAGCTTGCCAATGGGGAGGTTGTGGATGATGTCCGAATAGACGCCCAAGGCACAAGTATTGATGGCGCTTCAGGAATTCTAGGCCAGGCCGGACCAACCCAATTGCGTCCCGGAAGTTTTCTTCCGGCCACCGGAATCATGCGGTTTGACAGTGCGGATTTGGCGCGCCTTGAGGCGGAAAATGGACTTAAAGATGTAATTATCCATGAAATGGGCCACGTTTTGGGTTTTGGCACGCTTTGGTCGGATGATTTTCTCGGATTGATTCAAGGGGAGGGAACCAACGACCCCATATTCACAGGTAAAAATGCCATTAATGAATATCAAATGTTAACCGGGCTGGAAGAGAAAACCCCGATTCCTGTAGCAAACACGGGGGGAAGTGGCACAAGGGATGGACATTGGAGGGAACAGGTTTTTGATAACGAGTTGATGACAGGGTTTATCGATTCTGGGATCAATCCCATAAGCAGAATGTCCGTCGCTGCCTTTGAAGATATGGGCTATGAAGTAAATTATGGGACTGCAGACATCTATACCCTTCCGGATCCCACACTGGTATCCCTAAAACAATTAAACG
>JBCCUY010000263.1:0-5072 GCA_039196145.1 Bacteroidota bacterium | reverse complement strand
GGCAAAGAGTGGGCAGCGCCGTTGGGTGTGAGGACCAGCCACCACCCCCGCCGCATTTTAGTATGCCAAGCTCTTGTGCCTGTCCAATTGTAATCATCAAAAAAGTTAAAATGAACAGGGAGTTGGTAAGTAGTTTCATAAGACTTCGATTAACCAATAAATCAAATGTACAGCATTCATGTTTAAAAAAATCCTAATTCCGTCATTTGCCTTTTTTGGAATATCCTTGATTGCACTATATGCCGCTACTGTGGAGCCAACTGTTCAAAACGAAAGAAAAGAGGTTCTGGAGGAAACCTATGAGCCGGTTGTGGTTTTGGAACTCTTTACTTCGCAAGGATGTTCTAGCTGCCCTCCTGCGGATGTGCTTTTGAACAAGGCCAAGAAGCAGTTTCCACAAACCGTTTTTGCCCTTTCCTATCACGTGGACTATTGGAACTATATTGGATGGAAAGACCCCTTTAGTAAATCGGTCTACACTAAAAAACAGCGGGACTACAATCGCAAATTTAGATACAGTAGCAATTATACCCCAGAAATGGTTGTGAACGGAAAGGAGCACTTTGTGGGTTCCAATGCATCAAAACTGTTCACAAAGGTTGATACCTACAAAAATCGAAATAGCGCTAACAAGGTTCTCTTGACAAACGTGAAGCAATCTGGTGGCACCATAGATTTTGAGTATTCCGTTTTAGGCGATGTGGATACAAAAATGTTGAGGACGATATTGGTTCTGGATGAGCGTACCACTTCCGTTACCCGCGGGGAGAACAGGAATAGGACCTTGAAGAACAGCAATATTGTTATTGCCGAGGATTATATATCCCTTTCCGCAAAAGAAGGTAAAGGTGTTTTATCTGTTCCCGAAATTGTTCGTGAGAACGACAAATTAACCTTAATGGTACTAGTGGAAGCGGATAACTTGGATATTACCGCTGCCGCCAAGGTCGGTTTGGATTAGTAGTTCAACATGGAAACCGTGGTGCAGGCCACTATGGCCGCTGTTTCGGTACGAAGTCTGTTTCTCCCCAGCGATACAGGCAAATAACCCTTCTCCAGGGCCAAAGCAATTTCATCTTTAGCAAAATCCCCTTCCGGCCCTATGAGGATGATGATATCTTTATCTGCGGCAACCTTTCGCTTCAATTCCACTTTTTCGCCCTCATCACAATGCGCAATGAACTTTAATCCATTCGGCTGAAGCTCCATAAACTGCTTAAATGAAATAGCAGGATTAAGTTTTGGTAAGAAAGTCTGCAAGGACTGCTTCATCGCGGACTGCAATACACGTTCCATCCGTTCTGTTTTCAACACCTTTCTTTCAGAATGTTCACAAATGATGGGTGTTATCTCATCTATTCCAATTTCGGTCGCCTTTTCCAAAAACCATTCATAGCGATCGTTCATTTTTGTGGGGGCCACGGCAAGGTGCAGGCTATGCCGTTTGGGTACGCTTCTCTTTTCGGAAACAATTTCTGCCTTACATTTCTTGAGGTCTGCCAACAGTATTTTGGCCTTGTAGAAATACCCTTTGCCATTGGTAATATGTAGCAGGTCTCCTTCCTTTTTTCGGAGCACTTTTACAATATGCTTGCTTTCCTCCGCCGAAAAGAAGAATTGCTTAAAGCTATTGTCCAAAGAAGGGTTGTAGAAAAGTTGCATAGGTTACAATTTACTTTTGGCATGTTCCACTCCAAGCTCTATCCATTGTTGCAATAGTTCTTCGTTGCTGAACCCTGCTTGGGAAACAAAAACAAACTCTTTCATGGGTTTACCGGTAAAATTCATAGGTCGCACGGCGGATTGGTTTAACACTCCTTCCATTTTTTCTCCAACCACCCTGACCATAAGATAATCATTTATTGCTCCCACAGTCATTTTACCTTGAAACAGAAATGCTATTCCTCCAAACATCTTTTTTTCTGTAAAAGTTTCTGGGAAAAGTGCGGTAGCAACCCGAATTCGAGATACCAGTTCTTCGCTATACGCCATTAGGTAAAGTTAAGGGTTAAAAGTTATAAAGTGTAAAGGGTAAAAGGTTAATGCTGAATTTTAAACACTCAATTGATCTCCCATCCAACATTTAGAATTTAAAACTCATAACTTAACCTTAGGAACCGATGCCATACCTCGCCTTGGCCGCCACACTTTGGTCCGTGAATTTACCCTCCAAGAATTTAAGGTAACCCACAATTCCGATCATTGCTGCATTGTCTGTGCAATAGGCAAATTTTGGGATATACGTTTTCCAACCTTTGGTGCGTTCTGCATCTTTCAATCTGGCCCTGATTCCAGAATTGGCAGCAACCCCACCTCCAATGGCTACTTGTTTTATCCCAGTTTGCTTTACGGCCAACTCAAGTTTGCCCATCAAGATTTCCAAGATCGTGTGTTGCACCGAGGCACAGATGTCCCTAATGTTTTCCTGGACAAAATCTGGATTTTGACGGGTTTCCCGTTGAAGAAAATATAGGATGCTTGTCTTTAATCCGCTAAAACTAAAGTTGAGTCCTTCCACCTTTGGTTTGGGAAATGGATAAGCGGCAGGATTTCCTTCCCGTGCGTATTTGTCCACCAACGGCCCTCCTGGATAGGGCAAACCCATAATTTTGGCACTTTTGTCGAAGGCTTCGCCCACGGCATCGTCAAGCGTTTCTCCCAGAACCTCCATGTCAAAATAGCTGTTGACCTTCACAATTTGGGTATGTCCGCCGCTGATCGTCATGGCCAAAAACGGAAATTCTGGTTCCCCGGTATCCTCATCCTCAATGAAGTGGGCCAAAATATGGGCTTCCATATGATTGACCTCAATTAACGGAATATCCAATCCCAATGCCAACGATTTGGCAAAGGAAGTGCCCACTAATAGGGATCCCATAAGACCTGGACCTCTGGTGAAGGCTATGGCGGATAGTTGTTTTTTATCGATATTTGCTTTGACCAAGGCCTGGTGAACCACTGGAACAATATTTTGTTGATGTGCCCTGGATGCCAACTCCGGGACAACACCTCCGTATTGCCTATGGATTTCTTGGGTTGCAACTACGTTGCTCAGAACTTTGGTGTTGCACAATACCGCTGCTGAGGTATCGTCACAGGAAGATTCTATCGCAAGAATGTATTTTTTTTCTGTAGCCACGGATTTTGGAACAAAAATTGGTCGAGCAAAGGTAAAACATATAGCCCTATCAAAAAATTAAGGAAAATACTGCTCCGTGTGCTTTTGGCAATTCTGCTCCTTATGGTCTTGGGCTCTTTGATTCTATCCATCCCAGCGGTTCAGACCCGAATGGCCCGTTATGCCACCAAATCCCTAAATGAAGAGTTTGGCACCAATATAAACATAGACCGTTTGAGCCTTTCCTTGTTTAACCTGAACACGGGTCTCAAGGGAATTTATGTAGAGGACTATAAAAAAGATACCCTGGCCTATATCGAAAAACTTTCCACTTCTATTCTGAACCTTCGGAATATGGCCAATGGGAAAATGGAGTTTGGAGATATTGATGTCAATGGTCTATTTTTCAATCTAAAGACCTATGAGGGTGAAACAGAGACCAATTTGGATGTTTTTGTGGCCAAATTGGATGACGGACAACCCCGTGCTCCGGGAACCCCTCCTTTCTTTCTGGCTTCAGACGAGGTACAAATAGAAGGTAGCCGTTTTAAATTGGTCGATGAAAATCTAGAGCGGCCCACTACCTTGGACTTTGTAAATCTAGAAGTACTTGCCAAGGATTTCCAAATCTTGGGTCCGGATGTTACTCTGGACATAGAAGAGCTATCCTTTTTGAGCAAGCGAGGGATCCAGTTGGAAAACCTGTCCACCAAGTTTACCTATACTAAGGAACAGATGCGGTTTGACACCTTGGACATTCGCACCCAAGAATCCCATTTACAGGGAAATTTGGTGTTCAATTACAATCGGGAGGACTTTGCCGAGTTTTTGGATAAGGTAAATGTGGATGCACAATTTGTGGAGTCTACCGTTGCGCTGAACGATGTAAATACCTTTTACGATGAGTTTGGAACCAATAAGACTGTTTCGTTTTCTGGTAACTTTAGCGGGGTGCTCAATGGATTACAGGTGGAGGACCTATTTGCCCAGGCTGGAAATACTGGAATTCGGGGAGACTTTGAATTCAACAATATGTTCAGTCAGGAAGCTCCATTCGTAATGCGGGCGGATATGAAAAGGGTGACTTCCAGCTATTATCAGTTACGTTCCATATTGCCCAATATTTTGGGCAAGAACATTCCATCATCATTCCAGAAACTGGGACAGTTTACTATTAGAGGGGATGCCGAGGTCACTGAAACTTCCTTGGACGTTCAAATGAACCTGGATACGGCCATTGGAAGCAGCTACTCGGATTTACAGATGACCAATATCCAGGCCATAGATGACGCCTCTTACATTGGATTTATTTCGCTTATCGATTTTGACTTGGGCAACTTTACGGATCAAGAGGAATTTGGATTGACCAGTCTGGATGTAAATGTGGAGGGCAAGGGCTTTATTGCCGAATACTTGAATACAGAGGTCATAGGCGAGGTCTACAAATTGGAATACAACGGGTATGAGTATAACAATCTGAGGGTATCTGGGATTTTGAAGGAGCAACTATTTGATGGTTCTCTGGTGAGCAACGATGAAAATGTAAAATTCAGTTTCAAAGGGTTGGCCGATTTTGGGGATGGTGAAAACAAGTTTAATTTTATTGCTTCTGTGGCCCATGCAGACCTGAAGCGGATGAATTTTATCAATGATAGCGTTTCTATCTTCAAAGGCGACCTAAATATGGATGTTGAGGGAAGCACCTTGGACAACATCATAGGTCAGGTGCGTTTTTCCAATACGGTGTACCAAAACAAAAACGAGACGTATTATTTTGATGATTTTGCTGTTTCCTCTTCATTTGACCAAGATACCGTCAGAACGGTGGAAATCAATTCGCCGGATATTATTACGGGCTATGTTCGGGGAAAATTCAAGGTAAATGAAATTGGTAAGCTGGTCCAGAACTCCATCGGTAGCATTTATACCAATTACAAACCTTTTGAGATTTCCG
>JBCCUY010000262.1:0-5095 GCA_039196145.1 Bacteroidota bacterium | reverse complement strand
ATGGAATTCCAAAAAGACCCAACGATCTCGATTTTATAAATTTTGTATCCAGTGAGCAAATCAAAAATAAAATTGACAATACCAAGTTGGTCGATCAAGAAGCCTTGGATCTAATGCCCTCTGGAAATGTTGCCAATTATATTTTCAAAGGTTCCAAAAGTATTACATTTTCAGATATGACGGGAAAATGGATAGCAAAGGACACCATCATCTCAGGTGCAACGGCGATGGGTGATCTGGATGGAGACGGAGACCTCGATCTTGTCACCAACAATCTTAACTCCCCTGCAACACTTTACATCAACAAAACAGGATCTAAATCCAACTACCTTAAACTCAAGCTTCAGTTTTCCGAAAACAATCGTTTTGGAATTGGGGCCAAGGTCTATGCTTACCACAAAGGTGAAATTCAGTTAAAGGAATTATTCCCTTCACGTGGTTTCCAAGCCTCGTCGGAACCCATGATACACTTTGGCTTCGGCAGGTCTGAACAGATAGATTCCATAAAAATTATATGGCCAGATAGAACGTACCAACTCCTCAAGGATGTGGAAGTAAATCAGACCTTGACTATTTCCCCGAAGGGGGTCCAACCTTTCAATTATAATGCAGCCAAGCCGAACGGAGAACTGCTATTTACTATCGTTCCCAACAACTTGGGCTTTGACTTTGACCATGAAGAGGATAATTATACCGATTTCAACCGCGAAAAGCTCATTCCGTATCAGATATCAGATAGGGGGCCCGCTTTTGCCTTAGGAGATATCAATAACGATGGGGCTACCGATATTTTGGTAGGGGGCTCAAAGTTCACCCCATTTAAAACCTATATACAGCAAGATTCCGTGTTTATCAATCAGCGATTCAATACAGTGGAAACCGATTCTATCAAGGAAACCGTTTCCGCTGTTATTGCTGATTTAAACAACGACAATAAAAATGACCTGTTCCTTACTTCAGGGGGAGGAGATTTTTTTGGAAACTCCGAAGCTTTGCTGGATGCTTATTACCAACGAAACGATTCCACGTTTTCAAAACAGAAACTTCCTGAATTCTATCAAAACTCTTCCGTGGTAAAACCAATGGATTTTGATGGGGATGGAGATTTGGACCTATTTATAGGCGGTCATGCCATAACATCCCGTTTTGGGGCTCCTGTATCCTCACATATCTTGGAAAATGACAACGGAAACTTTGAAATCTTCCAAGGATTCGACCAAGATGTTATGACAGGAATGGTCACAGATGCGCTGTGGAACGATTTCAATGGAGATGGTAAAATTGACCTTATCCTTGTCGGAGAATGGATGTCACCTAAATTCTTCAGTAATACTGACGGGGGGTTCGTTCTGGAAAAAGATTTGGACCTAAAAGGATTATGGCAGGGTATCGCACCTTTTGACATTGACGGGGATGGAGACACGGACTATCTGCTTGGAAATTGGGGGACCAATTCAAAATTCAAGGCCTCAAAACAATATCCCATGAAATTGTTTTTCAGCGATTTTGATAGCAATGGTCAAACTGAGACCATTACTGCCCTGGAGAAAAATGGGACCTATTACCCTCTGGAATCGCTGGATGGGTTAGCAGCGCAAATGGTCTCCCTAAAAAAAACCTTTACCAGTTATAAATCCTTTGCAGGAAAGACCATGGGTGAACTGTTCCCAAAAGAAGTTATGGACAGGGCCCAAGTTCTGGAAGTCACCACTTTGAATTCTGGTTTTCTGAGGAAAACCAATGGTAATTTTGAATTTGTCCCCTTTGAAAACAATTTACAAGTGGCTCCAATTATGGCCTTTGCCATTGAAGATTTCGACGGAGATGGCCAAGAAGAGGTTTTGTTGGGAGGAAACTATTTTGGGGTAAAACCCTACCACGGTCGTTTGGATTCCTTCCCCGGGGCCTTGTTAAAATCCGAAGAAGAAGTAATTTTGGGGAACCAATTGGGTTTAGATTTCACAAAAAAATCATTGCGACATCTCGGAACCCTTGCTTTTAAAGGACAAAAATATCTATTGGCGATCTTTAACAATGATCGCGCACAAGTATACAAAATCAACAACTAATACCTTGATAGCATGAAAGAGCGATTTGGATTATTATTGTTTCTAATTTTGGTAGTGAGTTCCTGCCAAAAAAAGGAGGAATCTATTACCATTACCCCAGAGGACTATCATAATTCGGTGGACAAGGTTACCGAAGTTATGATTCACGACATATTTTCGCCTCCTGTGGCGAGCAGGATTTACGTATATCCCAATATAGCGGCGTTTGAGATTTTGGCGCAAAACAACACAGCGTATAAGTCTTTGGCTGGTCAGGTAAGAGGTCTCGGGCAGATTCCTAGCCCAGCTGAGAAGGAAAGTATAAATTTTGAGTTGGCTGCTCTTATAGCCCATATGGATATGAGCAAAAGATTGATTTTCTCAGAAGAAAGGATTGAAAGCTATCGCGATAGCCTCTACTCTATTTGGTCAGATAAAAATGAAGGTGTTTTTACCGCGTCCAAGTCCTATGGACTTGAGGTTGCCAATCACATTGCCGCTTGGATGGATTTGGACAATTATAAGCAAACCCGAACGATGCCCAAGTTTACCGTAAACTCGGATGACCCATCCCGTTGGCAACCCACGCCACCGTCTTATATGAGCGGCATTGAACCCCATTGGAATAAAATCAGACCTTTTGTAATTGATTCTGCTGGACAGTTTAAGCCCACTCCACCGCCGCCATTTTCCATGGAGGAAGATTCGGATTTTTATAAGGAGGTTAAGGAAGTCTATGATATCAGCCAAGAAATAACGGCCAAAGGTGATGAATCCGAAGAGGTGGCCATAGCCCAATTCTGGGATTGTAATCCCTATGTTTCCGTAACGCGGGGACACCTGATGTTCGCCACCAAAAAGATTACCCCTGGCGCCCATTGGATCGGTATTACCAAAATCGCCTCGCTAAAGACCAACTCTGATTTTGCAAAAACCGTCCATGCCTATACCCAGGCCTCAATTGCCATTGCAGACGCATTTATAAGCTGTTGGGATGAAAAATACAGAAGTAACCTCATACGTCCAGAAACCCTTATCAACGAGCATATTGATGATAGCTGGGAACCTGTACTTCAAACACCTCCATTCCCAGAATATACGAGTGGGCACAGTGTGGTATCAGGAGCGGCAGCCACGGCTTTGACCGATATTTTTGGGGATAACTTTGCTTTTGATGATGATACAGAAATCCCTTATGGTCTTCCTGTTCGATCCTTCAATTCCTTCAAGGAAGCCGCGGACGAAGCCGCCATAAGCCGAATGTACGGGGGAATTCATTATAGGGCAGCCGTTGAAATTGGCGTGAAACAAGGACGTGACCTAGGAAGTTTTGTGGTTGCCAATTTGGATTTAACCAACGATTAAACCCTGGGACTTACTATGAAAAAAGCTGGTATTACCGTTGGTGTAATTTTGATTCTGGCTTTAGGCTGGTATCTTTTTTTAAAGCCACAGGACTATCGGGTTAGCTTTAAGGCGAAAGCCTTGCCTGGAACCATAAGTCAAACACTTAGGGCATGGAACCAGATTATGGATGGGAGTGCCCCGATCACATTTTTGGATGATGGGCGTTTTGAGCAGCAATTGATGTTCAATGATTCGGTCTACCGCTATACATGGAACCTAACCCCAATCCATGACTCGTTAAGTCAAGTTGATGTGGACATCAAGGATTTGGACAATTCCATAATGAACCGGATTAAGCTGCCATTCTACGATACGGATTTTGAAACACGCTCCAAAAATACCTTACTGGACTTTAACGAGTTTCTTATTGATCATCTAGATGATTTTAAGGTCACCATTGTAGGGGAAGAAGAACTCTTTTCCACGTACTGCGCCTGTGTTGCGGAAAAAAAACTCCAACGGGAGAAGGCTTCGGGAATGATGCGGAACTATTCCTTGTTGAACTCCATAATTGCTGAGAACGAGATTGAACTTAATGGTCCGCCATTAATTGAAGTGTTGGACTGGAATGAAAAAACCGATAGCTTAAGCTATAACTTTTGTTATCCCATAATTAGATCCGAAAGACTTCAGAAACATCCAGAGGTCTTTTATAAACGACTCTTTGGGAAAGATGCCATCAAGGCCGTGTACAATGGTAATTATTTAACTTCAGACCGTGCTTGGTACGCTTTATTGGCCTACGCTGAACAAAATGATCTGGAAGTTGACCCGAAGCCCGTGGAGGTATTCTTTAACAATCCCAATATGGGAGGAGATGAGCTAATGTGGAAGACGGATGTATACCTACCTATAAAACCATCCAGTGAATAAGCTTTCCCTCTTATTGCTTCTAATTGCCATTCAGGCCTGTGCCCAAAAACCGTATTATGGTGATTATACACTTTTAGGGAAACTTCCCCCAAAGCTGAACGAGGTTTCCGGAGTGGAAACTGCTGGGAAATCCAACTTGTGGGTTATTGAGGACAATGGGAATAAGGATAAGGTTTACATGGTAAATCTTAAAGGCAAACTTGTTCGTGAACTTAAGGTAGATCATGCAAAGAACCACGATTGGGAAGATTTGGCCCAAGATAAAGAGGGGAATCTGTACATAGGGGATTTTGGGAATAATGCCAATGCTAGAAAAAATCTAAAAATTTACAAATTGTCGAAACCTTTTGCCAAGAATGGTGGTGAAATCGATGCAGAAAAAATTGAATTCCAATATCCCGAACAAAAGGAATTTCCTCCAAAGAAATCGAATTTGCGTTTCGATTGTGAAGCTTTTTTTCATCATAAAGGGTCACTTTTCCTGATAACGAAGGATAGGTCAAGACCTTATCATGGAAAAGCTTATGTCTACAAAATTCCAGACACCAAAGGTGAATATACGGCTCAATTGGTTGGGGAGTTCAATTCTTGCACGGACACCCAATTTTGCTCCATTACAGGGGCCGATATTTCCCCTGATGGTAAAAAAGTGGTGCTTCTGGGATCAGGATATATTTGGTTGTTCTCTAACTTCGATTCGGATGATTTTACTAAAGGAACTAAGCGAACCATTGACGTAAAGCACAGAACCCAACAGGAGTCTATTT
>JBCCUY010000261.1:0-5142 GCA_039196145.1 Bacteroidota bacterium | reverse complement strand
CATGATCAAAGCCGGTGCGCAATAATTGCCTACCGTTGTTAAAATCATCAGTGTGCCCAAAATTATGCCATAGCCCTAGGGAAATCATAGGAAGCAGCAACCCACTTTTTCCGCATCTTCGGTACTGCATTTGCCCGTACCTATCGGCCTTCGCAACATAATTTGTAATTCCGGAATTGTCATTAATGTTCATGGTCTGGTATTTGGTTTTGCGGTTATAAATATAAGACTCAATAGCTTAGGCGTAACGCTCCCAAAAACATTACTAGAACTTTTCAAAAACTCCCAATCCAAATAGGGCAAAGTCATATTTAACGGGGTCTTGCGCATCCAGTTTCCGTAGACTGGTATCCAATTCCAATAAAGCTTTACCATCGTTCTGTTTACGCTTTAAAAGCTTTAGTTTTCGTGCCACATTGCCCGAGTGTACATCCAAAGGGCAGGAGAGTTGGCTGGGACTTAGCTGGTTCCAAATCCCAAAGTCCACCCCCGTACTGTTATCACGGACCATCCATCTGAGAAACATATTGATTCGTTTTGCAGCAGAGCCCTTGCTTGGGTCAGAGACATGTTTTTGTGAACGACTTGGATGTGGAAGTTCAAAGAAAACCTGCTTCAGCTTTATAATGGCATATTGCATGCTCTTGTTCTCCTGGTATTTTGTAAACACACCTTCAAGACCACTGTGATGTTGATAGATATTTTTGAGTGACAGCACGAAATATTTCAAATCATCACCATTAAAAGTTCGATGTACAAAAGGGGACAGCGCATCAAGGTCCTTGGCAGAGTGGTTTAAAACAAAATCATATGGGGAATGTTCCAAAAGTTCCATCAGCTTCATTGCGTTGTTGATAATACTTTTTCGATTCCCCCAGGCGATGGTTGCGGTTAGAAAACCACTGATTTCGATATCTTCTTTTTTGGAAAATTGGTGAGGGATTTGAATAGGGTCCTCTTCCAAAAAACTTGGATGATTGTATTGCTGGACCTTGGCATCCAAAAATTCCTTCAGTTCTTTTTGGGTCATCTTAGGATGTCACGATTAAACCATCTACCATGGTCAATTTTCTATCCGCCATGTTTGCCAGTTCCAGATTATGGGTCACCAACACAAAAGTCTGCCCAAACTCGTCACGAAGCTTAAAAAACAGTTGATGGAGATTATCCGCGCTTTCCGAATCCAGGTTACCACTAGGTTCGTCTGCCAAGATAACGGATGGATTGTTGATAAGGGAACGAGCCACTGCAACACGCTGCTGTTCCCCTCCCGAAAGTTCACTGGGTTTATGATGGGCACGTTCTGACAACCCCAAAAAGTTTAAGAGTTCCATCGCCCTTTTTTCGGCTTCAACTTTTGGAGTCTTTTTGATAAACGCTGGGATGCAAACATTTTCCAAGGCCGTAAACTCAGGAAGCAGTTGATGGAACTGGAAGATAAAACCAATATGTTCATTCCGGAATCTGGCCAGTTGCTTATCGTTCAGTTGATTGATATTGACCCCATTGATTTCCAAGGAACTATCCGTTTTATTGGAAGCCACATCCAGCGTGCCAAGGATTTGCAACAGTGTTGTTTTCCCGGCTCCAGAGGCTCCAACAATGGAAACGACCTCCCCCTTTAATATATCAAGATTCACACCTTTAAGAACCTTAAGGTCCCCAAAGGATTTTTGAATATTGCTCGCTTTTATCATGTTTGCACCACTTGCGAGGGTGAAAGTAACGATAACTGATGAGCGGACAAAAATTGTGGTTTTAAATCAAAGTTTTTTGATATAGGAACGACTATATAAGGAAAATTAGTTGGATGTTTGAACAAATAATAGCAACTTTGTTTAACTTTACTTAATAATGGATAAACAAAATAACACAAAACTTGAAACCGCAATCTTTGCCGGAGGTTGTTTTTGGTGCACCGAAGCAGTCTTTCAGCGTCTGAATGGGGTGGAGGAAGTAGCTTCGGGATATACGGGAGGTAACATCAAGAATCCGGCCTATCGCGAGATTTGTACAGGCCGTACGGGTCATGCCGAAGGGATTCGAATTACATTTGACCCTACACAGATTTCGTACGAAGAACTGTTGGAAGTGTTCTTTGCCACCCACGACCCCACTACATTAAATCGCCAGGGTAACGACGTGGGAACCCAGTACCGCAGTGAAATTTTCTATACTACGGAAGTACAAAAACAGAAAGCAGAGGAATTCATTGCTCTTTTGGAGGACGAAAATATTTTCGGGAAACCTATTGTTACCGAGGTTTCGGAACAAAAACCTTTTTATCTTGCGGAGATCGAGCATCAGAATTACTACAATGATAATTCCGCCCAACCGTATTGTCAGGTCATCATAGACCCGAAAATCAAGAAACTGAAGAAACATTTTTCGAATAAGCTAAATACCACATCATAGGCATGTCACCATATCAAAACCTAGAAGAATATAACATAAGCATTACCAATGAGGTTAAAGACCGATTTTCCAAAATAATAGATGAAATAGGGGAAGACGTCAATCGGGATGGCTTACAAAAAACTCCTGAGAGGGCTGCCAAGGCCATGCTTTTTCTTACCCAGGGCTATCGCCAGGACGCGGCGGAGATTCTAAAAAGTGCCATGTTCAAGGAAGATTATGACGATATGGTAATCATAAAGGATATTGAGGTGTATTCCCTTTGCGAACATCACATGCTACCGTTCTTTGGTAAGGCGCACATTGCCTATATCCCCAATGGTCATATTGTTGGATTGAGCAAAATCCCTAGGGTGGTTGATGTTTTTGCAAGGCGACTTCAGGTACAGGAGCGCTTGACCCATGACATCTTGGAATGCCTTAACGATACCTTGAAACCCAAAGGGGTTGCCGTGGTAATTGAAGCTTCGCACATGTGTATGATGATGCGGGGGGTGCAAAAGCAAAATTCGGTGACCACTACCTCTGGTTTCCGAGGTCAATTTGAAAAGATAGAGACCCGTAACGAATTCCTGAAGCTTATCAGTTCCGATTTATCCTAGTTAATTTCCCAGATTCAATGGTAATTGCTATTTTTCGTCAATGGCAGAAGAAAAAAACGAAAAATACAAGGACCTTCTTTTAGGACTGTTGTTCGATGGTATTGGGATGCTTTCTTTTGCAATCCCAGGAATAGGGGAATTTTCTGATGTGATTTGGGCTCCCGTAGCTGCCTGGTTAATGACCCGGATGTACAAAGGGAAAATAGGACAGGTTGCTGGGGTGGTTACCTTTGTGGAGGAGCTTGTTCCCGGTCTGGATATCATCCCAAGTTTTACACTCATGTGGATCTATACACATGTCATCTCCAAGATAAAAAAGTAACAAGCAAAGGTTTTGTCAGCGATCTTCAGGCTCTTTTGGGGATAGTAAAAAGTCGTCCAGCAACTGATTGAATGCTTTTGGAGCTTCCCAAAACATGGCATGACTCTCAATAGCCACACATTTTGCGTGTGGTGCATTTGTTTTCAACCAATTAGTGGTACTTTCATACCATGTTTTCCTGACCATATAAAGTGCGGGAATTTTACCATCGATGGATTCCAAGGTATCTTGGTAATCACTCACTAGGCCGTCTATATACAAGCTAAGGGCAGCGTATCTAGGGGTTTTCAACATTTGTTCCACCATCCAGTTTTCTTCCTCGATGTCCTGATTTTTTACCAACATCCATTGCACCACTTCCCTGGCGTAGGTCAAGTTATCCTGAAGTAAGTCCTTCAAACTTCCTCGGTAGTCTTCAAAAGAGCCATATACCCAGTCTTCAGAAGTATCGCCAATCCATTTCGGGGGTTCGTCAATAAACACCAAGCGGTTAATGTTATCTGTTCCAAAGAGTTGGATGTACTCAAAAATGGTGGCACAACCACTAGACCATCCAATAAGTATTACATCATTTAAATCTAAATGTAGCAAAAGGGCCTTCAAGTCCCTTGCATGGGTTTTATAAAAGTTTCCTTTTTCGGTTTTGGTAGATTCCCCCTGGCTTCTTGGGTCGTAGGATATAAATCTATAGTTGTTGCTGTAATGGTCCTTTTGTTTTTGAAAGAATTTGGAGGTCATGGTCCATCCGGGAATAAAGACAATGGCAGGACCCTTGCCTGTATCTTCCACGTATAGCTGAATACTGTTCTTACCTATCGTTATAAGTTTACCTTGGGCCGAAATGGAAAGGGTGCTTAGAACTAAACAAAAGCCCATCAGAAAATTTCTAAAGTGCATCGGATACTATTTTGGGTATGGATTCCTTGTACTGGATTTGAAGATAGTTATGACCATTGCTTAGTTCGGAAAAACCTTCCGGAGTGATTTCAGGTCTATCGGGTCCAATCAGTGTTGCTACATCTCCAACTTCTACACTTTTTTCGGAGCCGATGGACAGATTGCAGTGACTTGCGTTCACATTGACAACTTTGAAGAGTTGATTGTTCACCAGGACTTTTGCACCGTTTTCCGCCCCGCTAAAATAGCCATCGGCCCAACCAATGGGCAAGGTGGCAATCCATTCGTCATTTTCCAGTTTATAGAATCGGGAAAAACCAATGGTATCCCCTTTTTTTAGCTTTTCCATTCGAATAACCCGAGCTCGAAGTCTATAGGTGGGCTGCAGCGCCAATGTATCTGTGGATTTCATATCCACTAGTGGATGGGAACCGTGGAGTAATATACCTGGCCGTACCATGCTGAAATGGGATTCTGGAAGTTGTAACATAGAAAGTGATGGAGCAATATGAAGTTTTGGGACATTCATATCCATTTCTTTCAGTTGGCGTACAACACCTTGGAACCTGCTAATTTGCTCCTTGGCGAAATCTTCAGGGGTTGTTAAGGTGGAGTACATTCCTTCTATTCTAATATTTGGAATATTGGAAAGCCTCTTGACCCAATCAACTCCTTTGCTATATGGCATTCCCATTCTCCCTAGACCGGTGTCCAGGTACAATTCAACCAAAACCTGTCCACTATAAATTGAAGCCAGTCTGATGATTTTCTCAGTGGATTCCATTGAAAAGGCGCTCAAGGTGATGTTATTTTGAACCAATTGAAGACCTAAATCTTCGTCAAAATCACCCATCAACAAAATGGCTTTTTTAACACCATGTGTCCTTAATGCCAGGCACCGTTTAT
>JBCCUY010000260.1:0-5161 GCA_039196145.1 Bacteroidota bacterium | reverse complement strand
TGAAAATTTTGACCTTGATACGATAGCGCAGCTAGAATCCCTCTTGGCACAAAACACGTTAAAGGGGCTTAATGTGACCATTCCATATAAGGAGCAGGTCATTCCATTTCTTTCCGAAATTGATGAAAAAGCCGCTGAAATTGGAGCTGTAAACACTATCAAATTCACGAAAAACGGCTTAAAGGGTTTTAATACCGATGCTTACGGGTTCCAACAGTCCCTACAACCATTTTTGAAGCCCCATCACGACCGAGCTCTTATTTTGGGGACAGGGGGTGCCTCCAAAGCTATAAGATTTGTACTGGATCAACTTGGCATTTCCAACACTTTTGTATCACGATATAAAAAAGAGGGACGACTAGCCTATGTTGACCTTGATGAAAAAGTGATTGGGAACCACCTGCTCATTATCAACTGCACTCCTCTTGGAACTCACCCCAATGTTGACGATAAACCCGCCCTACCCTACCAATATCTGGGAGACAAGCACTTACTGTTTGACCTGATTTACAACCCTGAAAAAACTGCCTTTTTAAAGGAGTGCGAATTACGCGGTGGCTCAATCTGCAATGGCTTGCATATGTTGGAACTCCAGGCCGAAAAAGCTTGGGAAATATGGAATCAGGCTTAATAATTACATGAAGCACGCTAAAATATCCCTTGGTATAGCATAAAACAAGGCCAAAAGAAGAATCACTACTTTTGTTATTGGGTAATATAGTTGTTAACTTGGCTATCATTATCATCAATCCTAAGGAAAACAAACTACTAATGCAGGAAAACGAGCAAAAACTTCAGGAAACTGAAGGAGGTGGTACTGAGCAAAATCCGGAGAGCGAAAAAACAACCATAGAGGAAAGCCCCATTTCTGAACCAAACGCATCCGAAGCCCCAGTACAAAAAGATATCGAAGAGACCCAGCCTAAGGAAAGTCCCGAAGAGGTGACTGACGAAAAAGCAACAGCGGACGAATCCACCGAAGAAGCTGAAAAGGTCATCGAGGAAATTGAAGAATCGAACGCTGAAGATGCCGAAGATGTGGAGAATGAAAAGCGACATCATATTCCGTTTCTGGACTATCATTCCATGTCCATGGAAAATTTGGTGGGAGAACTCCAGCGTCTCGTAAAAAATGAAAAAGTCCAGGCCATCCACAAACATGTCAGCTCCATTAAATATGAGTTTGACCAGAAATTCCAGGAATTTTTAGAGCATAAAAAAGAAGAATTTGTAGCCAATGGTGGAAATGCCATAGACTTTAGATACAATTCTGTATCAAAAAGACAGTTCAATGAGGTCTTTGGTGAGTATCGGGAAAAAAAGGACCAGTACTACAAACAACTGGAACAAAATCTAAAAAGCAACCTTCAGCGGCGTTTGGAGATCATTGAGGAACTCAAGGGACTCATGAACGTGGAAGAGGACATTAATACCACTTATAAAAATTTCAAGGAACTTCAGGAAAACTGGAGAAACGCGGGACCCGTGCCCAGAAACAATTACAACGATGTGTGGCGTACCTACCACCACCACATGGAGATTTTCTACGATTTTCTTCACCTAAATAGAGAACTTAGAGATCTTGATTTTAAGCACAATCTTGAAGAAAAACTAAAGCTTGTAGAACGGGCGGAGGCCTTGGCTCAAGAGCCTGATCTCAACAAGGCATTTAGGGAGCTTCAGACCTTACATAAAATCTGGAAAGAAGATATTGGCCCTGTAGCCAAAGAACAGCGTGAGGAGGTCTGGGAACGATTCAGCAACGCCACCAAGGCAATGCACCAGCGCCGACAGGAATATTTCCAAGAACAAGAAAAGGTTTATGAAAAAAACCTGGAAAAGAAGCAGGAAGTTATTGCGGCCATAGCACAAATAGCGAACAATGTAACCAACAATCACCGCGCTCTTCAACAGCAGATAAAAGAGGTAGAGGTCTTGCGTGAGGCGTTTTTCAAAGCAGGTAAGGTTCCGCAAAAAGTGAACGAACAAACGTGGAGCGAGTTTAAGGAAACGGTACGAAAATTCAACCGCAATAAGAATGCCTTCTATAAAAACCAAAAGAAGGAACAACTCGAAAATCTAGAGAAGAAAAAAGCGCTACTGGCGTTGGCTGTAGCTCTAAAAGACAGTGAAGACCGTGAAATGGCCACTCCGGAAATGAAGCGGATCCAAAGTGAGTGGAAAAAAATTGGCCATGTTCCAAGAAAGTACTCGGATAAAATATGGAACGAGTTCAAGGATGCCTGTAATCATTATTTTAATCGCTTGCATGCGCAGAAAAGCGAATCACAAAAGGAGGAGTACGAGAATTACGAAAAGAAAAATTCCTGTTTAGATCGTTTGAAAGCATTTAATCTTACTGGGGATTCGGAAAAGGATTTGGCCACTTTAAAGGAGTTTATCGCCGAATGGAAACAATATGGGCGGGTTCCTTACAATAAAAAGTACATCAACGGAAAGTTCAACAAAATTGTGGATGCCCTTTTCCGAAAATTGGGTGTGAGCCGACAAGAATCTGAACTCTTACGGTATGGCGATAAAATGCAGGAACTGGCAAAATCTGATGATGATCGCGCCATTAATAGTGAACGCACCTTCATACGCCGAAAGATCGATGAAAGCAAGTCAGAAATCCGACAGCTGGAAAACAATCTTCAGTTTTTCTCCAACGCATCCGAGGATAACCCTTTGGTAAAGGAGGTCATTAAAAACATCGACAAGCACAAGGAGGCATTGGAAACCTGGCAAGCCAAATTGAAGAAGCTCAATATCCTAAAGAACAATCGGAACAAGGAAGCAGAGGAAAATGCGCAAACCAGCGGAGAGGAAGAATGATGGAATCCCCATTTCACGAAACCCTTACAAGCTTTTTATCTCTTAATACTGCTCCACCAAGTATTTGATTAGGTCCGTAGTGGTCACAATTCCCTTGAGTTTTCCATCATCCACAACCGGGACCGCATGGAACTCTTTGGTGGACAAGAACTCTGCCACTTCCTTAATACTCGTCTGGGAGCCAACGCTTACCACATCCCTTGCCATGACTTGGGAGATGGTAAATAGGTTATAAACCATGGTATCTACCGATTCTTCATTTTCATCAACGGCATCTGCAAAACTAATGCGCAACAAATCGGTATAACTAAGCATTCCAAGAATCGTGTCGCCTGAGACCACCGGAATATGCCGGATATTGTGTTTTTTAAATAGCTCTTCTACAGTCACCAAATCCTCGCTGGTGCTCACCGTGACCAGGTTTGTGGTCATTATTTCTGAAACAGGTACTCTTTTTTTCATCACGATAGATTTAAAACTATCATGAAGTTAGCTGGAATACTTGAGCAAAAGGATGATAAATATCAGGCGCTATTTGGCGACGTTTACAGAGCGGGTTTCACGAATCACCGTTACCTTTACCTGCCCCGGATAGGTCATATCCGTTTGGATTTTTTGCGAAATCTCAAAGGACAGTTCCGCAGCTTTGTCGTCACTAACTTTCTCGCTTTCCACAATAACACGGAGTTCCCTACCTGCCTGAATGGCATAGGCTTTCTGAACCCCATTGAATCCAAACGCTATATCTTCCAAGTCTTTCAATCGCTGAATATAGGAATCCAGCACCTGTCTTCTTGCCCCAGGTCGTGCACCGCTAATGGCATCACAAACCTGAACAATAGGAGAAATCAAGGTGTTCATTTCAATCTCATCATGATGGGCGCCAATGGCATTGCACACTTCTTTTTTCTCGCCAAATTTTTGGGCCCATTGCATTCCGAGAATGGCGTGCGGTGTCTCCACTTCGACTTCGGTGTTGGGTACTTTTCCAATATCGTGCAAAAGTCCAGCTCTCTTGGCAATCTTAGGGTTAAGTCCCAATTCCGCTGCCATTACACCACATAGTTTGGCAACCTCCCGCGAGTGCTGTAATAGATTTTGACCGTAAGAGGATCTATATTTCATTCTTCCCACAGCCTTGATCAACTCAGGGTGCAATCCGTGGATTCCCAAATCGATTACGGTGCGCTTACCGATTTCCGCAATCTCCTCGTTGATTTGCTTTTCGGTTTTCTTCACGACTTCCTCAATACGTGCTGGATGAATTCTACCATCGGTCACCAGACGGTGCAGTGAAAGTCGGGCCACCTCTCTTCTAACCGAATCAAAGCAGGAAAGAATAATAGCCTCCGGGGTATCGTCAACAATAATTTCCACTCCTGTGGCGGACTCAAGTGCCCTTATATTTCGCCCTTCCCGACCAATTATTCTTCCTTTTACGTCATCGGATTCCAGATTGAAAACGGAAACACAGTTTTCCACAGCCTCCTCTGTACCAATACGTTGAATGGTGTTCACCACAATTTTCCTAGCCTCCTGCTGTGCGGTGAGCTTAGCTTCTTCCATGGTACTTTGCAGATAGGCCATAGCGTCCGTTTTGGCAGTTTCCTTGAGTGATTCCAACAATTGACTTTTGGCATCATCAGCGGAAAGCCCGGAGATTACCTCCAATTGTTGTACCTGACTTTTGTGAAGTTTGTCCACCTCGGACTGTTTTTTGTCCAGAATCTCACTTTTATGGGAGACTTCTTTTATCCGATTTTGTAATTGATCGTTAAGCTTTTTGTTTTTGGAAAGCTCATTGCTGATTTGGGATTCTTTGTCCCGGGTCCGCTTTTCGGCTTCCGCTATTTTCTTGTCCTTGTTGATAATGACCTTTTCATGCTCCGCCTTCAATTCCAAAAACTTTTCCTTGGCCTGGAATATCTTATCTTTTTTAATGTTCTCGCCCTCTTTTTTGGCTTCCCTTAGAATGTCGGAGGCCTCTTTCTTGGCCCCTGAGATGGTCTTCGCAGCCTTTCCTTTTTCCATCATTTTGGTAATAGCAAAACCTATTACCAGTCCAACAACACCGGCCACAACCAATATCATAGTATTATCCATATCGATAAATGTTTGGTTATAAAAAAAGCCCACATTGGCCGAAGTTCTGTACAAACTCCAAATTACAGGTTTAGGGCTAACAAGCTGCTCAAGGATCCCTATACAAGTAGGGCCTGCTTTTACAACCTAAACTCACCCTTTTTAATTATAATAGTGTTGAGTTTGTCAAAATTTAATTACCAATGTGGGCAGTAACAAATATTTTATTTAAAAGAACTTATTC
>JBCCUY010000259.1:0-5181 GCA_039196145.1 Bacteroidota bacterium | reverse complement strand
CACAAATGTGGTCTTATCAACAAAGCTAATCCTTGCAGGTGTCATCGCAAAACCGCAGGCTTTATTAAGTTGGGATATGTGGACCCGGACAGTCTTTATTTTCAAAAAAATGTGCTTAGCAAAATCAATGAGGTGGTGGAGGAAAAAGTGGATGCATACTCCAATGAGGTGCTTTCGGATTATCAAAAACTATATCGGGAACATCCTTTTCTTAGAAGTCCGGATAAAATGAAGTCCATTAAAAAGTTGCTGTCCACTGAAAGTATACGCAGGACCTTTAATTTGAATGACCTGAACTAGGATTTCTGGATTGTATGTTGGAATCCGTTCTAAAACCCAGCGGGGAGAGGTTTTTTATTGACCTGAAACTGGGGAGCAATGACTATCTTTAAGGATAAACCCTAAAGGAAGATGGCTAAGGAAGTAAAACGCAAGATTTCAGCGATTGGTGATATTAACTTCTCTGATTTACGAGTAACAGAACCGGAGGGTTATGCTGCCGGAGTGCCCGCCATAAAGGTTGCTCTGGAGCACGTCCGCAAAGAATCCGGACTTTTTAGATCCATTAAGACCCTGTCGCGCATGAACCAAAAAGAAGGTTTTGATTGTCCTGGTTGTGCCTGGCCAGACCCTGAAAAGCCTTCAAAGCTGGGTGAGTATTGTGAAAATGGTGTAAAGGCCATTGCAGAAGAAACCACCTTTGAGCGGGTAGATCGCGAATTCTTCCAAAAATATTCCGTAGAGGCCATTTCTCAATGGACCGATTTTGAGATAGGCAAAAGTGGTAGAATTACCGAACCCTTTGTTTTACGGCCCAATTCGGTCCACTATGAACCCATTTCCTGGGAAGCCGCTTTTGAATTGATCGGTGAACATTTGAGGGCTTTGGACCATCCGGATGAGGCCATTTTTTATACTTCAGGACGTTCTAGCAATGAAGCGGCATTCCTTTATGGTCTATTTGCACGCGCTTTTGGGACTAACAATATGCCTGACTGTTCCAATATGTGCCATGAATCAAGCGGGGTTGCACTTTCCCAAACCCTTGGAATAGGTAAAGGTTCTGTGGTCTTGGAAGATTTTGAAGAAGCCGAGGTGGTCATGGTCATCGGACAAAACCCTGGAACCAACCATCCGCGAATGCTCTCCGCACTTCAGAAATGCAAGGAAGAAGGGGGTAAGATCATTACAGTAAACCCTCTTTCCGAAAGTGGACTGAACAGGTTTAAGAACCCTCAGCAATTCAGTGGTATTCTTGGGAAGGGCACTGCTCTGACGGATATTTTTTTACAAGTGAAAATCAATCAGGATGTTTCGTTGCTAAAGCTGATTATGAAACGATTGGCGAAAAGGCAAAAAACCGATAATACGGTTTTCGACCTTGATTTTATTGTGGAAAAAACCCAAGGCTACGAAAATCTTCTTGAAGACCTGAAAGGTTATAGCGAAGATGAACTATTGGAACTTTGTGGTGTGGAATCTTCGAAAGTGGACGAGGCGGTGGAGGTTTTGGCAACCAACTCACGCATAATTATTTGCTGGGCCATGGGGCTTACCCAACATAAAAATGGTGTTGAAAACATCAAGGAATGCGTGAATCTGCTCTTACTAAAGGGAAGCATCGGAAAGAAAGGTGCGGGAACCTGCCCTGTTAGAGGACATAGCAATGTGCAGGGCGATCGTAGCGTTGGAATCATGCATTATGTGTCCAAACCTTTAAATCAAGCGCTAAAAAAGGAGTTTGGTTTTGACCCGCCAGAGAAACAGGGTATGGATACCGTTGAAGCTATACAGGCAATGCATTCCGGAAAAGCCAAGGTTTTCGTAGCACTTGGTGGAAATTTTGTTTCTGCTGCCTCCGATACGGAATATACAGCAGAGGCCTTACAAGGTTGTGAGCTTACGGTTTCGGTTAGCACAAAATTGAATAGAACTCACTTGACGGCTGGGAAAACTGCATTGATTTTGCCTACCCTGGGCAGAACGGAACAAGACAATGGACGTTTTGTAACTGTGGAAAACAGTATGGGAAAGGTTCATCAGAGCAAGGGAAGGTTAAAACCAGCGAGTGATAACTTGAAAAGCGAACCGGAAATTGTGGCAAGCATGGCCACTGCATTTTTTGGGAATAGTGGCCCCGTTGATTGGACTCGCCTTGGAACCGACTATAATCTTGTTCGCGATAAAATTTCAGCTGTTTTATCGGGATATGCAAACTATTCCCAACGGTCCAAAGGTTCTGGATTTTACTTGCCAAACAACGCTCGGTTGGGTGATTTTTCCAAACTTCCCGGGGGGAAAGCCCAATTTTCTATCTGTAAATTGCCTGAACATAAACTGGAGGAAGATGAATTCGTGCTGATGACCGTAAGAAGTCACGACCAGTTCAATACTACCATTTATGGGCTAAATGATAGGTATAGGGGTATCCATGGCGAACGGCGCGTGGTGTTTATGAATCCCGCTGATATAGCCCAGCATGGCCTTGAATCAAGACAGGTAGTGGACTTGATTAGCAACTACAACGGCAAGCAGCGGAGGGCAAAACATTTTAAAGTAATACCCTATAATATTCCGTCGGGCAACCTTTGTTCGTATTTTCCTGAGGCCAATGTTTTGGTGCCCATAGATTTATATGCGGACCAAAGCCAGACCCCGGTTAGCAAATCTATTGTGGTCAGGGTGGAGAAGTCCTAAGTATTCACATTTAGCCGATTTTTATATCTTTAAAATCATGGAGACCTACGCTACCGCACTATTGTATGCAATTCCTTTTTTCGTTGGACTGGTTCTTTTCGAAGTACTTTACGGGTATTTTGTTAAAAATCAGATGCATAATGTAATGGATACCGTAAGTAGTCTGAGTTCTGGATTGACCAATGTGGTAAAAGACTCTTTAGGGCTAGGTGTAGTTTTGATTACTTACCCATATTTACTGGAGCACTTGGCCCTTACCGAGATAAAGTTAACTTGGTTGGTTTGGGTAGTGGCATTTTTAGCGCTGGATTTTGCTGGGTATTGGAACCATCGCCTAAGCCATAGCATAAATTTCTTTTGGAATCAGCATGTAATTCACCATAGTAGTGAAGAGTTTAATTTGGCCTGCGCCCTACGCCAATCCATATCCAATCTGCTTGTTTATTTTCCGTTTTTACTGATTCCGGCAGCTTTACTTGGTATTCCCCATAAAGTTGTAGCCATTTTGGGGCCACTCCATTTGTTTGCCCAATTCTGGTATCATACCAGGCACATTGGTAAAATGGGCTGGCTGGAGTATGTGATTATAACGCCTTCACAACATAGGGTGCACCACGCCATAAATCCCGAATATATAGATAAGAACCTTGGGCAGATTTTTAGTTTTTGGGATCGAATGTTTGGAACGTTTCAGGAAGAGTTGAAGCACGTGCCTCCTCAATATGGGGTATTAAAACCTGCAAATACATGGAATCCAATCTTAATTAATTTTCAGCATATATGGAGATTGATAAAGGATGCTTGGCGCACCAAGAGTTATGTGGACAAGTTGCGGATTTGGTTCATGCCCACAGGTTGGCGCCCTCAAGATGTCAAGGAAAAGTACCCTGTTGAGGTGATTGAAAATGTATACGACTTTAAGAAATACATGCCCGCGGCATCAAAAAGCCTGAAGGGTTATGCCATTTTTCAGCTCTTGGCCAACACCTCGTTAATGCTATTCATGTTCTACAACTACAGCGAAATTGGTTTTAATGGGTTATTGGGTTTTGGAGCCTTCATTTTTGCTGGAATTTATGGCTATACCTCGCTTATGGATCGTTCCCCTTATGCGGTTTGGATTGAGATAGCAAGAAGCATGGCTGGTTTGACACTTCTGTTTTTGTTCAATGATTGGTTTGGATTGAACGCCCATATTCCTTGGGGAAGTTATCTGGTGGCAGTTTACTTTATAATTACTTTGTTTGGGGGAATCTACTTTACGTATGTAGAGGAAGGAACCAAAAACAGCGAAAAGCTGGCAATTTAATCTTCCCAAGTACCTTCTATTTTTCTGCGCGATATCGTAAGGTTCTAGGTGGTATTTACGTCTATAGATTAGAGGTTTTTACATTTTGGTCCGATATGTTGCGGTACATACTTCAAATCGGTCAAGAATTTTCCAACCCAACTTTTTTGAACTTAAAGCGTACATTTTGATGACCAACGAAAATCACGCCTATATAAAAGACTGCTTTCCTGTACTCGAAGAACGCCTTTTTGAGGAAATCAAATCCTGCTGTACCTATCATGAATTTGCAAGTAGCACATATGTCGTAAAACAAGGCGCATACTTGAACTTTCTACCTGTGGTCTTAAAAGGACAGATAAAGATGTTCGCAGAGGAAGAGGATGTACAGTTTCTACTTTATTACATTAACTCAGGGGAATCCTGCATTCTGAGCTTTAACCATCTTTTCGACCCTAAACCTATTCAGTTTTCAGCCATTACGGAGGAAGATACCTTGGTAATGACGCTTCCCGTGAACAAGGTCAAGGAGTGGTTCATCAAGTATCCCACCTTTGCTAGAATATTGATCAATGATTATCAACGCAATTTTGAGGACCTCCTTCGCACCACCAAAGAAATTGTCTGCTACGGGATAGAAGAGCGACTGCTTAACTATCTTATGGCGAAGGGCAAGAGAGCCGATAGTAACATGGTGCATCTTTCCCATTCCAAGATTGCCATGGATTTGGGAACCTCAAGGGAGGTGATCTCCAGAACCACCAAAAAGCTTGAAAAGAAAGGGATTTTGTCCCAGCACAAGCGATGTATTGAGCTGTTGGATACGGAAAGTATCACGAAAATATAACGGGATTTAATAAGGTTTTAACAAAAAGCGGTGATTTTGATCACCGTTTTTCATTTGTGCTCCAGCGTAGTTTTGATCATAATTAATCTAAAAAAAGAAATTATGAAAAGAAATCTATTCAAAGCACTCCTGCTAGTAGGAATCTTGGCGTCATGTTCAGATGACGATGGCGAACTCATTGGGGACATTCCCTCGGATCCTGAACCTGAACCCACGGTTGAGGCAAACGTAAGAATCAACGAGGTACAATACCTTGGAAACTGGGTGGAGATTGTGAACAGTGGCGAAGAAACTGTGGATCTTTCCGATTACTTTTTATGCCTTGGTCCTGGTACCTATAGAAGAATTG
>JBCCUY010000258.1:0-5182 GCA_039196145.1 Bacteroidota bacterium | reverse complement strand
GCAATCATAAACTAAGATATACAAAATGAGGTTGCAGCACCAATCGTAACATTCGGTTAAATGGTTCTGGCCGATTTTTACCGACCGTAGCGTTACAGGGGCAGTACAATTCTACGTTCAACCGATCCGGAGCAGGGAGCACCGTTCCCCCAGAGTTGGGCTTTGGACTAGTGGACAATTCGTATACGGCAGGCGCAAGTATATCCATCCCCATCATCAACCAGAATTTAAACAACATCAGAAGACAAACGGCTCTTATCCAAAAAGACCAAATTGAGATAAACAAGAACAACTTAGAGTTAAATATTGCGGTAAATGTGAGAAACGGAGTGTTGAATCTGGTGAATCAAATGTCCAATATCCAACTATCAAAAATCTCGGAGCAAACTGCTGCCGAGGCCTTGGAACTTACACGGGCCTCCTATTCTGAAGGTGCCGTGAACATTGTGCAGTTATTGGATGCCCAAAACAATTTTTTGGATGCCCAATTGGCTAGGACCAATGCGGTATATAATTTTTTAATCAATGCGCTGCAATTAGAGCGATTTCTGGGCTATTATTTTCTGTTGAACACAGAGGAAAAAAACAACGAGTTCAGACAACGATTTTTTGAATTTCTGAACAATCAAAATTAATTGACCAAAATATCTGGAACATGAAAAGAATACAACACTACGGTTATTTATTGCTTAGTATACTTCTGTTTTCCTGTGGGGGCGAAGAGAAAAAGGAGGAATCCGTATTGCGTCCGGTGAAGTACATGGAAATTGGTTTTTTGGGTGGTGGAGAATCCAGAACTTTTAGTGGTACCGCCAGAACCGATAAAATTATCAATCTGAGCTTTAGAAATTCGGGCATAATTACACAGTTCGATTTAAAGCTTGGTCAAAGAGTGAAAAAGGGTCAATTATTGGCAAAACTGGACAATGTGCAGGCCCGATTGGCCTATGAACAATCCGTGACCCAACTCAACAGCGCTGCTTCCCAGGTAAATACCGCCAAACTAAGTCTAAATCGTGTGCGGGCCCTCTATGAAAAAGGGAGCACCTCCCTCAGCGACTTTGAGGCGGCCAAAAATTCGTTCAGGAATGCCGAGGAAAGTTATAAATCGGCCAAAAGGGGCGTGGAAATCCAACAAGAACAGATTAATTACGGCTATATCTATGCCCCGGAAGATGGCACCATCGCTTCTGTTTCTGCAGAAATAGACGAAAATGTCAGCCCTGGACAGTCCGTTGCCGTCTTAAACGCAGGAACGGATATGGAAATTACCTTGGGTATACCAGAGAGCATCATCAATGGTGTTCAACCCAATATGGATGTGGTCGTGGATTTCACCTCTATTGAAGAAGACCAGTTCAAGGGCAAAGTATCGGAAGTGGCTCCGGCAGTGGATGCCAACACCTCTACCTACCCAGTGAGGGTTATAGTGACCAATCCTAGTGAAGCGATCAAGAGCGGAATGGCTGCCAATGTCACTTTTGATTTTGGAGATTATAAATCCACCAACAACGTTTTGGTGGTACCCGCCCATGCCGTTGGAGAGGACAGCAATGGACGCTTTGTTTTTCTTGTGGAAGGAGATGGGGAAACATCCAAAGTAAAGAAACAGGGAGTCCAATTGGGTAATTTAACAGCTCAAGGTTTTGAAGTAAGATCAGGACTTTCCTCAGGGCAAAGAATAGCCGTGGCCGGCTTGCAGACGCTTTTAGATGGGCAAGAAGTAAGGTTGCAATAACAACACCATAACCACTCAAACAATGAATTTAGCAAAATTCTCCATTGATAAAAATCGCATCACCTTCATGGTGTTGGCCACTATTGTTCTATTGGGAATCAATATGTATTTCAACTTATCCCAGGATAGTATGCCGCCATATACCGTTCGAGTGGCCACTGTGGTTTCTCAGTTTCCCGGTGCTAGTCCGGAACGCGTTGAACAACTGGTCACCGATAAAATTGAAAAAGTGGCTCAGGAACTTCCGGAACTCAAAGAAGTGACCAGTACCTCGCGAACGGGACTTTCCGTGGTAAGTGTTTCGCTCAAAGACGAAGTTGCTCCGGAGACACTCCAATCCGTCTGGGATCGCCTACGCCGAAAATTGAACTCCATTCAAGGTCTTCCATCAGGGGTGACCCCAAATTTAAATGATGACGGCATTGGTGATGTTTATGGAATTGTTGTCGGACTAACATCAGATGGATTCAGCTATGCGGAAATGAAGGATTATGCCGATGATATCAAGGATGACCTGATCAAATTGCCCGATGCAGCAAAGGTGGAACTGGGAGGCGTACAGGATGAACGCGTTTTTGTTGAG
The DNA here is from genome assembly GCA_039196145.1 of Bacteroidota bacterium. Taxonomy (GTDB): domain Bacteria; phylum Bacteroidota; class Bacteroidia; order Flavobacteriales; family Flavobacteriaceae; genus Flagellimonas. The sequence continues at coordinate 2,861 of JBCCUY010000258.1, read as the reverse complement.
TTTGACAATACCAGACTGAAAGAATATGGACTATCAGCCTCCAAATTGCAACAGAGCATTGGCGCAACCAATATTTTAAGTTCCGGCGGACAAATCAATGTGGGTGATGAACGCATCATTTTGGAACCTACAGGTAATTTCGATTCTCTTGAGGATATTAAAAATATGCTCATTGCCGTGGGAGACGGTTCCCAATTGGTAAAGCTTGGCGACATTACCACGGTTACCAAAGGTTATATCGATCCTCCAACACAAATTGTAACTGTTGACGGAAAGGAGGCCATTACGATGCATGTGAATCTAAAGGAAGACAAGAATATTGTCTATCTAGGTGAAGCCGTGGATCAAGTGGTCGCCCAATGGCAAAATCGTCTCCCAATTGGTTTGGAATTGACCAGGGTATCCTCTTTGGATGATTACATCAATGTCAAGGTGAGTGATTTTATGGTTAATCTGATGCAATCCATAAGCATAGTATTGGTGGTCATGCTTATCTTTTTGGGTTTCCGTACGGGGTTCGTCATTGCTAGTTTAATTCCCATCGTAACCATTATGACCTTGATGCTTATGGGTATCATTAATATGGGACTAAACCAGGTTACCCTCGCAGCGTTGATTATGGCGTTGGGCATGCTGGTTGACAACGCGATTGTCGTAGCAGAAACCATTATGGTTAAACTGGAACAGGGGATGGAAAAGTACAAGGCCGCTATCGAGGCCTTTTCTGAGTTGTGGATGCCTTTGTTGATTTCAACTTTAACCACCTCAGCAGCATTCTTAGCATTTTACCTATCACCAACGACCATGGGAGATATTGTTGGGCCAATTTTTGTGGTCATTACCATTGCGTTAATGTCCTCTTGGTTAATAGCGCTGACGGTAATTACCATGTTTTGCTACATGTTCTTGAAAGTAGCACCCAAGGGTGAGAAAAAACCAAGCTTTATAGACCGCATTATCAATTCAGCCAAACGCTATTACAAAGATTTGATATTATTGGCGTTAAGACATAAGTACAAGGTAATTGTGGGTATTTTTTTGGCCTTTTTTCTTTCCTTGTACGGATTTGGATATATCCCATTCATCTTTTTCCCGGACAGTGATCGTAACATGATCACTATTGACATCAACCTTCCTGAGGGCAACAAAATAGAACGCACTACCGATGTGGTCCATCAAATAGAGGCCTTTATGACAGATTCCCTTAAGGTAAATACTGAAAGGGAGAAGGGCATCGTAAGTTGGTCTTCCTATATCGGCGAAGGGCCCGAATCCTATGATTTAGGGTATTCACCGGATGAGGCCAACTCCAATTATGCCCATATTCTGGTCAACACTACCTCTTTTGAGGAAAATACGGAAATGGTGAGGCGTTTAGATGGCTACGCCTTTCAAAATTTTCCTAACGCAGATATTAAAGTAGGACTACTTGGCTCTGGTGGTGGGGGAACCCCAATAGAGATTAAGGTATCTGGACCAGAACCCGATCAATTATCCAGCATAGCGGAAAGTGTAAAACAAAAGTTGTCGGGAGTAGCTTTCACCAAAAATGTCAAGGACGATTGGGGACCAAAAAGCAAAAAGTTCTTGATTGAAATTGATCAGAATCGGGCTCAAACAGCCGGAATCACAAGTTCGGATATTGCAACATCGTTGCAAACCGTTTTAGATGGTTTCCAAACAGGCGAGTATCGTGAAGACAATAAATCCATCCCGATCGTTATGCGAAGTGGGGATAGCCAGCAACAAACATTGGCCTCTTTGGAAACCCTAAATATATATTCCCAAAATAGCGGTAAAAGTGTCCCGCTATTACAAGTCGCCACCATTGTGCCTGCGTGGCAATATGCCAAAATAAAACGCCTAGATTTAAGACGAACCATAAATATAAGCAGTGAATTGCGCGATGGGGGAAATGCCTCTGCAATCATGTCGGTAGTCACGCCTTGGCTGAATGAACAGGTAAGTGGGGTATGGCCCGAGGGTTACACTTACGAATTAGGAGGTGATGCCGAGCAAACGGCTGAAAACATGGGACCGATTATTGGTTATCTTCCCATTTCTGGTTTTATAATTGTTTTGTTGCTTATAATTCAATTCAATTCTGTACGAAAAATGGCCATGGTGGTACTTACCATTCCATTGGGAATAATTGGAGTGGTGGTTGGATTATTGGTTTTTCAAGAAGCCTTTGGTTTTATGCCCTTTTTGGGAGTTATCTCTTTGGCAGGTATTGTAATCAATAATGCCATTGTCCTTATTGATCGGATGGAGGTGGAACTGGCTGCCGGGCGAACCGATCAAGATTCGGTCATTGCAGCATGTTTACAGCGATTTAGACCCATACTGTTATCTACCTTTACCACGATTTTGGGACTAGTTCCCCTGTACCTCTCCGGAGGAGAAATGTGGGAGGGTATGGCAATAAGTATTATGATCGGCCTTTTGTTTGGCACTGTAATTACCTTGCTTTTTATCCCCTCTCTTTATAGTGCGCTCTTTAAGGTGAACTACAAGGGGTATGAATTTGATGAAGCGCTATTGGATGCGTAACTAAGGAACTAGGCGATGAAGGTATGATCAACCCTTCCGGAAAATTATTGGGAGTTGTCCAGATCTCTTGATTCTTATAAATGGGAAACTACAGATTGGAAAAAAGAGATTTCGCAGAGCCATTTTTCGGAACATAGAGGACCCAAGCGGGTTTTATCTCTCTAATAATTGGTTATGGGGACATATTACAGCTTCCTGGACTGGCTCAGAAAGCCACTATGTTTATTAAAACGACCGGACAGTTGTACTTGGTGATTATCACAGCCGTGTTTGTGGGTAAATTTTTACAGCAAAAATGATATTGAATT
>JBCCUY010000257.1:0-5191 GCA_039196145.1 Bacteroidota bacterium | reverse complement strand
GGGAAGATGGTATACGCCACCTGTTCTGTTTTACCGCAGGAAAACTCAGATCAAGTAGCCCGATTCCTAGATTCTGATGCCGGTAGCGATTTTGAACTTCTCAAAGACCGGAACATTTACGCATCCAAAAGTGGATATGATGGTTTCTACATGGCCTTGCTCAAAAGAAACTAGCCAAAATCCGTAGCACTTCCTAGCACTTTAAATCATTTGGGCTTTAAAGGATGGAGTTTTTCGGTTTTGTTTGATTTTCATAAATTTGGGCTATGGCCAAAAGGAAAACATTGGAGAATTTTTATTCGGAATCGGGTAACGTTCCTCCTGAAAGTTTAAAATCTGGCATTGGCCATTTCAATGTTTTTAAATTGGATGAGTTTGCTGGACCCAAGCCCAAACCCATGCCTTTCAACAGGAGGGATTACTTTAAAATTAGTTTGGTTTCAGGCAAAAGCAGGGTGCACTATGCAGACAAGACCGTAGCTGTTGACAAACACGTGCTGGTGTTCTCCAATCCCCAGATTCCCTATAATTGGGAACAATTGGACAAGCAATTAACGGGCTTTTTTTGTGTATTCACGGAAACCTTTTTTCACCACTATGGGAATCTGTTGGGGTATCCCGTTTTCCAACCAGGTGGACAACCTGTATTTCAGTTAACTGATGAGGAGGTGAACCGCTTTGTTCCCATATTTCAGCGGATGTTCACCGAAATTGAATCGGAATACGCTTACAAATACGACAGTCTGAGAAATTTGGTCTTTGAGTTGATTCACAACGCCATGAAATTACAACCGGCCAATTCAGTGACCCACCAGCATAGCAATGCATCTGACCGTATTTCTTCCCTGTTCCAAGAGTTACTGGAAAGACAGTTTCCTATAGAAAGTACTGGGCAGCGAATGGCGTTGCGCACTCCGTCAGATTTTGCCAACCAGCTAAGTATTCATATCAATCACCTAAACAGGGCTTTGAAGGAGTCCGGTGAGAAAAGCACTTCAACACTAATAGCCCAAAGGGTGGTTCAGGAGGCAAAGATTCTTATACGGCACACCAACTGGAACGTTTCTGAAATAGGCTATGCACTCGGTTTTGAGGAAACAGCCCATTTTTCCAATTTCTTTAAAAAACATACAGACCTCTCCCCACTTAACTTCCGTAAACAGGAAATTGTTTGATTTTTGCAATTTTTAGATTGACAAGCGCAAACCAATCCTGATCCCTAACCAGAACTTTGCAGTATTCAATTCTAAAAACAAAAACTATGGATACTAAAATTGCTTTGATTACAGGCGGAAGTCGGGGTTTGGGAAGGGATATGGCCCTCAGAATAGCTGATCGAGGCCTTAACGTGGTCATCACCTACCACTCAAATGTTTCCGCAGCAGAGGAAACATTGGCTGAAATAGAAAAAAAAGGTGTAAATGGAATTGCCCTGCAATTGGATACTAGAGAAACTTCATCTTTCGGGGAATTTAAAATTCGCTTAAAAAAAGAGCTTTTGGCAAGCTTTGGCTCCAGCTCATTTGATTTTCTGGTCAACAATGCGGGTTTTGGCTATCATGCGTCAATAGCGGAAACTGTAGAAAAGGACTTTGACAATTTAGTCAATGTCCACTTCAAGGGAGTTTATTTTCTAACCCAAACCCTGCTTCCAGTTTTAAATGATGGCGGGGGAATTATCAATATTTCAAGTGGATTGGCCCGATTTTCCTTTCCGGGCTACTCAGCCTATGCCGCTATGAAAGGTGCCGTGGAGGTTTTTAGCCGCTATCTCGCCAAAGAGCTTGGGGAGCGACAAATTAAGGCCAATACAGTAGCTCCTGGGGCAATAAATACCGATTTCAACAAAGATCGTTTTGAGCAAATGCCTCAGGTAATGGACTATATCGCCAATTTAACCGCTTTGGGACGGGTTGGCGAAAGTGAGGATATTGGCGGTGTCGTGGCCTTTTTATGCTCCGAAGAAGCCCGATGGGTAAACGGCCAACGTCTGGAAGCTTCCGGAGGTATGTTCGTTTAAAAAAGCAGGCCCCTTTTGGGGCCTTTTTTATTCCCATGTACCAATCTAATATGGGATTGAATCCAACTATCAACATAAAAGGTTGAAAACTGCTTTGACTCAATCCAAAAAATCGAGGATAAAACTGTAAATTTGCACTTTCTCAAACCGCTCAATTGATACATTGATATGATTCAATTCTTTGGGGACCAAACCACAAAAGTGTTTGCTGTCCAAACCGCTCAAGAAATTGCACCAGAAGATATTACAAAACTAACATGGTTGTTTGGCAACCAACCTAAGATAAACGCGGCGTCTCTTGACGCCTTTTTTATTGGGCCACGTTCCGCAATGATTACCCCATGGAGTACCAATGCAACGGAAATTACCCAAAATATGGGTATCAGAGGAATTCTTAGGATTGAAGAGTTTCATGCCGTGGATCAAAGCCATACCGACTTCGACCCCATGCTTTTTCAGAAGTATGACGGTCTAAATCAAGAAATCTACACTATTGATATCGTTCCAGAGTCCATTTTGGAAATCGATGATATAGCAGCCTACAATGAAAAAGAAGGTCTGGCCCTTAGCAATGAGGAAATCAAATACCTGGAAGAGCTTGCAGAAAAAATCGGAAGAAAACTTACGGATTCAGAGGTTTTTGGTTTTAGTCAAGTGAATTCAGAGCACTGCAGGCATAAAATCTTCAACGGCACTTTTGTGATTGATGGAGAAGAAAAACCGAGTTCACTTTTTAAGATGATCAAAAAGACATCGGAAGAAAATCCTAACGGTATCGTCTCGGCCTACAAAGACAATGTTGCGTTTATCGACGGACCCAAAGCAACGCAATTCGCTCCGAAAACCGCGGACGAGCCAGATTTTTACGAGGAATCTGACTTTAATTCAGTGCTCTCCCTAAAAGCGGAGACCCACAATTTCCCAACAACAGTTGAACCCTTTAATGGTGCGGCTACCGGTTCTGGAGGAGAAATCAGAGATCGCTTGGCAGGAGGGAAAGGCTCCTTGCCGTTGGCAGGAACAGCCGTATATATGACATCTTATTCGAGGTTGGAGGAAAATAGACCGTGGGAAAATGGAATGGTCGAAAGGGAATGGCTGTATCAAACCCCTATGGATATTTTGATAAAGGCATCAAATGGGGCATCCGATTTTGGGAACAAATTTGGGCAACCCCTGATTGCGGGATCGGTACTTACGTTTGAGCACCAAGAAGAAGCCAGAAAGTTAGGTTTTGACAAAGTAATCATGCTTGCTGGAGGAATTGGATATGGAAAAAAAGAGCAAGCGCTAAAGGATATCCCAAAGAAAGAAGATCGTATCGTCATCCTTGGGGGCGACAATTACAGAATCGGTATGGGCGGTGCAGCGGTGTCCAGTGCGGATACAGGGGAATTTAGCTCTGCTATTGAGCTCAATGCTGTACAACGCTCGAATCCAGAAATGCAGAAAAGGGCCTCCAATGCCATCCGAGGACTTCTGGAAAGCCATGATAATCCAATTGTTTCCATCCATGATCATGGTGCTGGTGGACATCTGAACTGCTTGTCCGAATTAGTGGAGGAAACTGGTGGAACCATCGATACTGATAAGCTACCCGTAGGCGACCCAACCCTATCGGCCAAGGAGCTAATCGGCAACGAATCCCAAGAGCGAATGGGGTTGGTGATTGGCCAAAAAGATATGGACCTGTTAGATCGGGTGGCTGCTAGGGAACGCTCCCCCATGTACAATGTCGGTAAGGTGACCGGTGACCACCGATTCACCTTCGCCTCCAAAAGTTCTGGGGAAAAACCCATGGACCTGGAACTTTCAGATATGTTCGGGAGCTCCCCCAAAACCATCATAGAGGATACCAGCATTCCTAGAAATTATCCTGAGTTGGCGTATTCCCTAGAGCATTTCCACGAATACCTTGAACAAGTGCTCCAATTGGAAGCAGTGGCCTGTAAGGACTGGTTAACCAACAAGGTTGACCGTTGCGTGGGAGGTCGTGTAGCCAAACAGCAATGTGTAGGCCCCTTGCAGTTACCTTTAAATAATTGTGGGGTAATGGCCTTGGATTTCAAGGGCAAAGAGGGTCTTGCCACCAGTATTGGTCACTCTCCTATTTCAGCTTTGGTAGACCCGGTTGCCGGAAGCCGTAACAGTATTGCAGAGGCGCTGACCAATATCATTTGGGCGCCTTTACAAGACGGGTTGCAATCAGTTTCCCTATCTGCCAATTGGATGTGGCCCTGTAAAAATGAAGGCGAGGATGCCCGACTTTATGAAGCGGTAAAGGCGGTTTCCGACTTTTCAATTGACCTTGGCATTAACGTGCCAACCGGAAAGGATTCGCTTTCCATGAAACAGAAATACAAGAATGAGGATGTAATTTCCCCCGGAACAGTAATTATATCGGCAGCTGCGCACTGCAATGACCTGAATGCCGTGGTGGAACCTGTGCTGCAGAAAGGGGGCGGCAACATCTATTACATTAATGTTTCTCAGGATAGCCACAAACTTGGAGGGTCTTCATTTGCACAAATCCTAAATAAAATTGGGAACAAAGCACCCACTGTTGATGACGCAGCTTACTTGAAAAAAGTGTTCAATAGCATACAATCACTCATCGGAAAGGGTAAAATCTTGGCCGGACATGATGTAGCTTCCGGAGGCCTCATCACCACGCTTTTGGAAATGTGCTTTGCCGATGTTGATCTTGGTGCGCAGCTCGATTTATCAGAAATTGGCGAATCGGATAGCATTAAATTGCTTTTTGCGGAAAACGCCGGAATCGTATTTCAGGCTTCGGATGATTCCATTGAAAAAGAATTGCAGCAAGCTGGAATCAAGTTTACAAATATCGGTTCGGTTACCAATAAAAATGTGCTTACCGTCAAGAATCATGGAATTGAAATCGGATTGAACATTCCTTCCCTTAGGGATACTTGGTTTAAAACATCCTACCTCTTGGATGGGCAACAAACGGCCAACGGTTTAGCCAAGGAACGCTACGATAATTATAAAAACCAATCGCTCAAATACCGATTTCCAAAAGATTTTGATGGCACTTTGCCCATATTGGAACAGCCCCAAGGTAAGCGACCCAAGGCCGCCATTATCCGTGAGAAGGGAAGTAATTCGGAACGGGAAATGGCCAATGCCATGTTTTTGGCCGGGTTTGAT
>JBCCUY010000256.1:0-5202 GCA_039196145.1 Bacteroidota bacterium | reverse complement strand
GTGCTGGCAAATGGTAGCGAACAGAAATTTTCTTTGGTACATGGGTATTGACGAAGAGGGACTTTCTTAGTTTCTTCTTTACCGCGTTGTATCCGACCAATACCCTCCCTATCCTGGTTATATTGACGAAAATAAAAAGACTGAATAGAAGGAAAATCTGTAGCAATATTATCCCAAGGACAACCTGCAACCCCCCAAGCTTGAATTCATCAATGTTCAGCAATGTCGAATAGAGTCCGATTATGGCAAAGAGAGCGGTAAAGAAAAAGTTCATGTACCTTGTCCTTGCATTCTCCAGGTGCCTATAGTGTTCCCATGCTTGGTTATATTCCGACAACAAAACTTCCCTATCGTGCACTATCTTTTTTCTTTCCATTAGCTGAATAGATCCATTGGTTTAGGCTTGTTCTCGTAATCTATATCTATTTCGGCGTAGAGTACCGGCTCCGTAATATTTGCCCTATTCGACTTATCGAGCTTTATGGAAAGTTTCATTGGTTGTTTCGGAAATATTGCCTAAAAGGTAGTGATTTAGGACAATCCGCACCAAACGAAAAAAACAGTAAAAACAAGAAAGCCCCGTTATACAGGGCTTTCAAAGTGTGATCGCGGAAGGATTCGAACCTTCGACCGTCTGCTTAGAAGGCAGATGCTCTATCCAGCTGAGCTACGCGACCTTTTTGCGGGTGCAAATATACAATAAAGATGAAATAACTATGAACAATTGCATGAAAATGATCATTCAATAATGATTAGTTGTTCAATCTGACCCCATAGAAAAGGCTATCAGCATTAAAGCCGATTTGGATGAAACTATTCCAATCCCTATCAAGTGGGAGATTGAGATTACTGTACAGATTCAAGATATATGATTGCTTGAAGACTAAAAGTATTGTTGCTGAAGTTTTTTATCTTTTCAAAACCTACGTGGCTTACATTTCCAAAACCTCCATGATTTTCTAATTTATGGATAACAGTTAACAAGGTTAGGTAACCTCCTTCCAAAACAAACATATAAGTCGTTGTCTCCGAGTTCGCATCTATTGCGATGTGAGGGGCATTGAACTCCTTTATTGCAAACTCATTTTTTATACCTTGTGCATTCAAAAACTTCAATAAATTATTTTGTAGGGAAGTATTATCCAAATTCATGTTCGCCAATTCCCTATCCAGATTTCGCTCTTTTTCTAATAGTTGTGAAAACTGTAGATGTGCGCTTTCAAAATTCTTTTGTTCGTCCTGGATGACATGCAGTTTCTTTTTTAAGTCCAAGGTCTTCCTTACTGCAAAGTAGTAGGATGAAAATAACAGTAATAGAAAACCAAGTAATAGATACTTATTGTTTTTGCTCAATTTCATCCAGATATGCTTTAATAACAAATTGACTCTTCAGGCTCGATACATAATCATAAGCCTCGATTTCTACCCTTTCTACCCAATTCTTTTGTTCCAAACTGCCTGTCCACTGGGTAAACTCCAATTTATTTTGGGCCACTCCTGCTAGGCGCACAATATTTTCATCCAGTTCTATAAGTTTATCTTTTCTTACAGGTCTTATAGGAGGTTGATAGATTAACTCTGTTAGCAATATGGTATTCGGAATTTCAGATGCAATGCGATCCAAATAATATGAAGATTTGGAACCAGTGGTCTCCAAGACCATACTTAACTTTAACTTTTTATCGGCAACCCGACCTTCCAAGGACCTAACCGAATTTACATCATGTTGATGCGGAGCATTGGCTTCCAATTCAGTGATCTGATCCTGATACGAGGTAAAAAAAACAAAGTTAACTAGCAAAATAACCAGAAAAACACCCAATCCCAGTCTTAGTCCAAAATGAAACAACCTTTTGTTCTTAAAGTCATTTAAAAGATGGTCATTGTAGATGCCAAAATTCCCAATAGGCCGTTTAGCTTCAATAAACCCAAGAATCTGTGCAAAGGAAGTTAAACTTTCAGGTTTAAGTTCCAAACCTCCTAGATGAATGCTTCCTCCCCTTGCCGAATCAAATCCTACCACCATTCCCTCTCGTGTTAATTTATAAGTAGAGCCTATTAATTCGGTATTCTGGAGATGGCCAAGGATATGTTGTAAGGGTGATGCTCCAATTTCAATCTGCGCAGGAAACAAGTCAAATTGTGCCAATTCATTTAAAAACTCATTGAAATATTTCTTTTGACATATAAAAACTCTCGTAGTATCATTTAAACCTAGCAATTGGTAATGAAAATTGTCTAAATCCAGATTGGGAAAGGCCCTTATCACAAGTTGTTCTTGGGCAATTTCTTTCCAATGGTCAACATCCTTACCTAGGATTGACGATGTGTTTAGACTAACCATTAAAGGAGAATTTTTAGAAACAGCATCTGCCACCTTATCTAAACAATCATAAATGCTCTCTTTTCTGACATGAAGTTCCCCTCTCTGTTTTTGAAGCGACAAAAATGCATAGGAAATCTTGCCCTGGTCTTCAAACACTTCAAGACCTTGATAAATCGAGCCTTCGATGATATGCTTTATCCAATACCTCATCTTTAGTAAATCACCGTGGGTTTTATTAAAATGGTAAGTTTTTGCTTGGTGTCCTCTCGCTTTCGTTTGCTAAAAAGCCATTTTATTACCGGTACTCGGGACAAAAAAGGAACTCCACTTCCCGAATCGTTCTTTATTTTCTCTTCCAGACCACCCAAAATGGCTAAATCCTGATTTTGCATCCGGATAATGGAACTAAATTCCCTGGATGTAAGTCCAGGGGGTGCGTCTTCTTCAATCCGTTCACCACTAAAATCGGATTGTATTACATTGATGTCCAATGTTACCTGCCCATCGCCAGATACCAATGGCTTGATACTAACGCCCAATTCAGCATCTATCGGTGCATAATTTCGTACCTCTGAGGTTGTGGGTACCTGGGATCCAAAAAAGTTCTGGTTCGTGATTACATAATAGGTGGTTTCCCCTATGGATAAATTAGCGCGGTGGCCATTTAACGTTGACAACTTTGGTGTTGAACGGATCTTTATATTCCCATTCTCTTCCATTGCCTTTATTGTTGCAAAGAACTCGGGCACTACCCTACCAATATTGAACGAACCAAACCCATCAAAACCACCAATAACCTTGTTTACGGTTTTGGCTCCCAGAGTGATGTCCGTGGTGGGGAAAATACCTCCTTGAGTCTTTACAGGGGTATCTCCTATGCCCCAACTTATTCCTGTTTCCACTAAAGAAGATTTTCTCACTTCTATAATCATTACTTCAATGAGCACAACGGGAATGGGTTTATCAATTTCGGAAATAAAGTCTTTAAAACGCTCAATATTTGCTGAAGGCCCGCTTACTAAGAAACTGTTGAGTTCGAAGTCCACTTTTATATCCAAATCCGCCTTAATCTCTTCTGGCAATATATTGATCAGGGCTTCTGTATTGCTTTGGTAATCGTTGAAACCACCACCTCTAGTATTGATTGACCTTTGGTTACCAACCGCTCCTCTCTGATTGACCTGCCCAAGTGAATTTTGCCCGTTGGAAAAGTAATTTACATTGCCCACATTGGTCCTTCCTGCAGTCCTATACCCTCCAGAATAATTTGACGGATCGCTCATCAACTCTACAGATCGGTGCATTAACTGAACGATTTCAATATTTCGAAGACTTAGTTGGTCTGCGGTACCAAAAAAGTAAATGTTGTTCTCTTTTTTAAATGTGAAGTTTACCGGGCTATTCAAAGTATTATCTCCCCTATTTGGGCCAGTCGGGTTGTTGCGCCTGTTGTTCTGCCCTGCCTGTGGGGCAACCACTTGCTTGCCTTTTGATTTGCTTTCAAAAATGTAAGACAGTAGATCGTCAAAAATTATATTCTTTGAACTGAAGGTCACCGCGCCTGCTTGTTCCAAAGGGGTGGCCGTGTAAACGTCCAGCTTGAGGTCAACGCTAAGGTCTTCCACAATCTGTACAATAGGAGTGTTGACAAAGTCTACATCCAGGATTTTGTTTATTGTATCCAGCACCTGATAATATCCCCCGTTTCCGGATCTTCTTGCCGAATTGTTTGAACTAGATGGGCTTTCAATTGCACCGAAAAGGTAAAAACCATCTCTTGACTTTGAATGCGTAAGTCCATTAAAATCCGCCATCTTTTCCATGGCTTTATCAAAAGGGACATTGTTCAGATAAATGTTAAGAGGTTGGTTCTTCAGATTGTTGGAATAGAGCAAGTTTTCCCCTGTGACCTCCATAACTCTTCTAAAAACCTGCTCCAAAGTGACATCGTTCACATCCAATGTGAGGTTCTGGGAGGTAGGATGTTTTTGAACGATAAAGGTCTTTTGCACTTTTTCAGGTGGCGGTGGCATAAAACGTTTGATGGACAAAATGCTTCCGGTGAAATCGATGGTTAAGTCATATTCCTTGCACAAGAACAGTAGGAGTTCCGAAATGGTAACGTTGGAAAAATTATTGACGATTTTAATGGCTGAAACATCATTGGAAACGCTAAGGTTGAGCTTGTGCATCTTGGATACGGCCATTAAAAAGTTGGGAAGGTCAACATTGCTCACGCCAACCTCCAATTTCAACACTTCATTAAAGGACGGATGTTCAACGGCCAAAAGCTCTAGTTGGTTTCCAAGACTTTGAAACCTGTCCAATTGTTGGGAAAAAACTATATTTCCAAGTAACAATAGTGTTATTATAGCACTTTTCTTCATAGGTTAATTGCTTAAAAGCGAGTACACTTCTTCAACCGTTGTAATGCCCTGTCTTACCAATTTAAGAGCGTTCTTTTTTAGAGTGGTAATATTGTTTTCCATCATATACGGTTCCATATCCAGTGCATTATCCTTTATGGGTATTGTTAAATCCTTGGTTATCGGTAAAATCTCGTAGATTGCCTTTCTTCCCATGTAGCCTGTCTGGTGACAATGGTTACAGCCAACAGCAACAAAATGGGACTCAAAATTCTTAGGAAAGTTGAATCCCGGAGGAAAGGATTTTTTATCCAGCTTGACTTCCTTTTTGCAATGGCTGCATAGTTTTCTAACCAACCGCTGCGCGACGCTCATGTTCAAGGTACTGGCAATTAGAAACGGGGGGACCCCCATATCGATGAGCCTCGATATTGTTGACCATGCCGAGTTGGTATGAATTGTCGACAAGACCAAATGACCTGTGAGCGCAGCTCTTATGGCCATATTGGC
>JBCCUY010000255.1:0-5230 GCA_039196145.1 Bacteroidota bacterium | reverse complement strand
AGATCCTAGGTGATCAATATCATATTTTTTGAAAAATCAAAGCCTAATTTTGCCAAAGTAACCCCATTGTTAGGGGCATTTTATCAATATGATAAATCGGTTTTAACTTATTGTGAGTAAACCGTTTTATCTTTTGTTTTGCGTTGATTTTAATACGAAAATTAGAGTACCATGGCAATAAAGAAACAATACCTAAAAAGCAAGCCGGTTTGTAAAGTTACATTTACTGTGCCTGCGGAAGAAGCAAAGAAAGTAGCAGTAGTTGGTGATTTCAACAACTGGAACCCAAAAGGAAGCACCTTGAAAAAACTAAAAAACGGAACCTTCAAAGGAACGTTTGACCTTCCACAAGAAAATACTTTTGAATTTAGATATTTGGTGGACGGCGCTTACATCAACGATGCAGAGGCCGATCGTTACCAGTGGAATGATTACGCTGGAACCGAGAACGCAGTTCTTGAGCTTTAACTAAAAAAAGAACCAAGAGGCAAGACTGTTGTCTTGTTTCTTGGCTCTCCTTGTCTTATTTCCTATTTCGAAAGGATTACTCCTCAACGGTAACCCCTTTCCAAAAAGCGACATATCCTTTGATGGATTTGGCCAGCTCACTGGTTTCTGGGTAAAACCAGGCAGCATCAACATTTTCCTTGCCTTCAACATCAATTGTATAGTAGGAGGCCACACCTTTCCAAGGGCAGGTGGTATGTGTATCGCTTGATTTAAAATATTCCTTTTTTATACTTTCAGCAGGGAAATAATGGTTGTTTTCTATAACGACAGTGTCATTACTTTCTGCAATTACAGTATTGTTCCAAATTGCTTTCATAATTTATTTTTTAAAAACATAGTTTTTGTATAGTTGCTCAGTATCCGAATATTCCGTTACAATGGTCAGTCCAGCTTGTTCTGCCAACCATTCCACAACAGCATCATCATACTTTTGGGAAATTTCCGTGTGAATGGTTTCCCATTGCTTAAGACGTATGTTGAGCCCTAAACTTTCAATCCGCACTTTTTGTTCGCGCTTGGAGACCAAATAACTTTTTGCAGTCCCGGACTCCGGGTCATATACCTCCCAATGTAAAAACTGATCTAGATCAAAATTCGCTCCGAATTCCTTATTTATTCTGGCCAACACGTTCTTGTTAAAAGCCGCAGTAATTCCAGTTTTGTCGTTATAAGCATCTAAAATGGTCTGCGGGTTCTTCTTTTGATCGAATCCCATAAGAATTAAATCACCCTCATTGATGGAGTCACGCATGTTTTTTAAGAACTCCACAGCTTGTTCGTGTAGCAGATTCCCAATATTGGAGCCCAAAAATAAAATGACCTTTTTGCGACCGTTGGCTTGATTGATGTCCCGAAGGGTATCAAAATAAGTACCCTGCAGGGTATTGGTTTCAACGTCAGGGATTTCATCTTTTATGGAACGTTCTAACTGATCCAAAGCATTTTGACTGATATCTATGGGCCGGTAATCAAACGCTATGCCCTGCGTTACAAAATGTCGAAGTAAAATCTTGGTTTTCTTTCCATCCCCAGCACCTAATTCAAATAGGCTAAAAGGTTCACCTGCTCCAGAAACCAGGTTGGCTATTGAAGTTTTGTTTTTATCAAGAATATCAAACTCAATATCCGTAAGATAATACTCGGGCATGGCCATAATATCTTGGAACAGTTTATCCCCAACCTCATCGTAAAAATACTTGGAAGATAGGTGCTTGGGAAAAGTAGTAAGTCCTTCGTACACCTCTTGCGCAAAGGCAGAAGTAAATGCTGTAGTCTGGTTATTTTGCATGAAACCTTTGTCGTAGTTATTTGACCAACCTTAATCCAGTAAATTGCCACCTCAATTGGGGATGAAAAAAATTTCTATACGTATGACGTGTATGCCTGTTGGGTGTGGCAACAGACCCCCCTCGGAGTACTTTCTGGCTTACCATAAACTTTCCGTTGTACTCCCCTAGGGCACCATCAGCTTTTGTATAGTTGGGGTAGGGTAGGTAGGCACTTTCGGTCCATTCCCAACGCTTGCCCCAAGGAAAAAACTTTTGGGACGCCTCCCATTCAAATTCCGTCGGAAGCCGTAGACCTCTCCATTGGGCATAGGCAAAGGCCTCAAAATATGAAATATGGGCCACGGGTGTAGAACCATCAACTTTTTGGAGTCCTTTCGCAGTGTAATGCCACCACGCTCCATCAATGTTGTGCCAGTATAAAGGTGAATTTACCTTGTTTTGGTTGACCCAATCCCAACCTTCCGCATGCCAGATATCGAAACGTTGGTATCCTCCAGCTTCAATGAATTCTATAAATTCCGAATTGGTCACCAACCTGTTTGAAATTTCATAGGAATGTAGAAAGACCTTGTGCCTTCCCAGCTCATTGTCGTAGCAAAAATCTTCGGAATTATGACCTATTTCGTAAATCCCTTCCTCCATGGAAATCCAATCCGATTGATGGGTTTCTATGGGATGGTCCTCAAAGTTTTCTGAATAAACAGGTAACAGCGGATTGTTTCCTAAAATATATTTAATGTCCGTCAACAACAACTCTTGATGCTGTTTTTCATGATGGATGCCAATTTCAAGTAAATCGTTAAGTGCTTGGGTCTGACTTTCTCCAAAAAACTGTTTGATACCTTCCGTAACGTATTCGCGATACGCATAAACCTGCTTCACGGAAGGTCGGGACAGGTTTCCCCGATCCGAACGGACCACACGCTTCCCCACCGTTTCATAATAACTGTTGAAAACAAAGGAAAAATCAGGATCGAATTCCTTATAGCCCTCAAAATGAGGTTTTAAAATGAATTCCTCGAAGAACCAAGTGGTATGCCCCAAGTGCCATTTGGGCGGACTAACATCAACCACGGGTTGTACCACATAATCTTCAATTTCTAGAGGTTGACAGATGTTTTCGGAGTCCTTTCGGGTTTCCAAAAAGAAATCCAAAAGCGAATCGGTAAGAATCATAGCGCTATTTTACACTTTAAAGATAACCAATATTGGGTTAGCTTACAGCGTAAACGGGCAGACTAAAGCTGAAAGATGTGCCTTCGTTCGGCTTACTGAAAACCTTGATGCTGCTATCGTGGATCTCCATTATTTTCTTCACAATGGCAAGGCCCAGTCCTGCTCCTTCCTTTTGTTGGCCAGCTTTGGTTTGTCTGTACCGCTCAAAAATCAAAGCTTGGTTGTCTTTTTTGATTCCAGGCCCTGAATCCTTGATGGTTACCTGGACGTGGTCGTTCTCGTACTCCAATTTTACGGTTACCTCCCCGCCTTCTGGGGTAAACTTCAAAGCGTTGTCCATAAGGTTTTGGATGGCCCGTTCCACCAAGGAAATATCGGCAAATACCAATGGAACATTGTCTTCCATGGACAATTTTAGGTCAATGTTCTTTTTCTGTGCCAGTAGCGAATAGTTTCTGTGGATGTCATTGGCGAGTTCACTGATCAAAAAGGGTTCCTTTTCCGGTTGGATTTGATTGGCTTCCAATTTAGAATACTCGAACAACTGCGAAACCAATTTGGAAAGGCGTTCGCTACTTTTGGTGACCGTGGTCAAATATTCCGCACGTTCTTCAGGGGAAAGTTCCCCATCTTTCATATGGAGCGTTTCAATATAGCCTTGTATAATGGATAGTGGTGTTCTAAGATCATGGGAAATATTGGCGATGAGCTCTTGCCGTAATTGTTCCACGGATTTTATTTTTTCGATATCGGACAAAATGGTATCGGCCATATTGTTGTAGGTGGTCGCCACGTTGGCCAGATCTGTTTTTTCAGCATTTTCAATCCGATACTCCAAATCCCCCTGCTGAAACCGTTTGGCGGCGTAGATGATTTTACGAAGGCTCCTGGTAAGATACCATATGGCCAAGACACCTAAAATGGTGGCAAAAATCAAGGTCAATAAAGAACCACCTAGACCGAGGCGCATAAAATAGCTCTTGAACAGGTCGCTTCGGGTCGCCAAAAAGTCCTCCCCGGCCAATACGATGTAGATGTACCCTTCATGGCCGTCCTTATTAAAACGCGCCGCTGAAAAAATAGTTTGCTTGGACAAATCCTTTGGATCGTCACCCAATACATAATTGCTGCCACTTTCAGCAATAAATTTTTGAATCGGTGTTAAATCCACCTGTTTTTCCTTGGTCTCAGGGGCATCGTGATCTAAGACCACAGAATACTTGACATTTCCCTCCAAATCCAAAAGATAGACCTCAATGGCGCGGTTAACGGCCATCATATCGTGCATAATATCGCCAAAAAGGGCCTTGTTCACGTTGCCTATAGAGTCAAAAGGCTGGGTATCCCTAAACTTTTCCTCAATAAGGTCTTGGGCCAAATTGGCATGCAATCGCTGGGTTGTTTCGTAAAAGTATTTATTGGAAAGATAAATTGAGGTGATCGTATAACCAATCCCAGCAAGCAGCAGAATCGCCAAAAAAGAAAGGGTCAGTTTTACAATAAATCTAACAGATAAAATATTGTTTTTCATGGTCAGTGGTTCGGTTGTGCCTCAAGTAATTCTTCATTGAATTTGTAACCGACACCCCAGGTGGTTAGGATAAATTTTGGATTGCTCATGTCGGGCTCAATTTTGGAGCGCAGTCGGTTGATATGTGAATTCACCGTATGCTCATAGCCTTTGAAATCGTAACCCCATATCATATTCAGCAATTTGGTGCGGTCATAGCTCTTTCCCGGATTAGAGGACAGCAATACGAGCAGCTCAAACTCTTTGGGCGAAAGTTCAATCTTTTTGCCCTCCAAAAGCACTTTTCGCATATCGATATCTATGGACAGGACATCAAATTGCATCAATTTGGGGTTTTTGCCCCCAGTGCTTTCCACTACATCCATCTTTTGCCTTCTGAAAATGGCTTTTACCCGAGCAATAAATTCGCGCACACTAAAGGGTTTGGTAAGATAATCGTCCGCTCCTACCTCAAGTCCCAACACCTTGTCGATTTCTTCAGAACGTGCTGTAAGCATCATGATGGGAGTGGTGATGTTCTTCGCTCTAATTTTTTGACAAATTTCAATACCGTCCATTACCGGTAACATGACATCCAGAATTATCAGATCCGGATTTTCGTCAATTGCTTTTTGAAACCCTATATCCCCTCTATGGGCGGTGATCACATGACATCCCAAATCCTTCAAATGGATTTCCAGCAAGCGGACAATTTCTAAATCGTCCTCAACGAGCAAAACTTTTT
>JBCCUY010000254.1:0-5245 GCA_039196145.1 Bacteroidota bacterium | reverse complement strand
TTTTAGCCCATCCTTTGCAAGCACATTTGATTCGTTCAGTTTTAGGCCTGCACCAACCCCAGCTACATCTTCGGCCGATTTATCCAAAACAATTTCATCTAGTGTTATATCAGATTTAACAGCCAATTATAACAACACTTTCGGAGACCATACTGTGGGTGGGTTATTAGGTTTCTCATGGCAAAGGGATGTTAGTGATCGAAACTATTTTTTTCTTCAGGGTTTTCCAGATGATGAACTATTGATTACTGCTACCAATGCTCTTGAAGTACCAACTAAATCAGCTTCCATTACTGAAGTAGGTCTCAATTCTTTGTTTGGAAGATTTTCTTATAACTATAAGGGCAAATATTTTGCCACAGTAAACTTAAGAAGAGATAAATCTTCACGGTTCGGACCAGATAACAAAGATGCCTTTTTTCCTTCCATAGCGGCTAGTTGGAACATTGCACAAGAATCTTTTTTGAAAGATTCGAACCTGGTCAACATTCTTCGCCTTAGGGCCAGTTATGGAGAAGTAGGTTCTGTAAACGTTGGTGATTTTAATTACATCCAGTTCTTTGAACGTGGATTTAGGGACGATGCTTCCTATAATGGCCAACCTGCAATTGGAGTTAGTAGTGAACTTGTAAACACCGATATTCGATGGGAGGAAACAACAGAATATAACATAGGATTGGATTTTGCCTTGTTTGGCAATCGACTTAAAGGAGGTATTGATGTCTATGATAGACAGACCTCAGATGCCCTACTCGCCAGTAATTTCCCATTAGAATCTGGTGCTCAGGACTTTACTAGTAACTTCGCAGATATCAGCAATAAGGGAGTTGAATTTGAAATAGCAGGCGATATCATAAGATCCAAAGATTTTAATTGGTCGGCAGCATTCAACATTTCTAAGAATAGAAACAAGCTTGAAAAATTCATTGGGGACAATCTATTTCCCTTTGTATTAGATCGTTTTGAGGAAGGATCCGAAATAGGCTTGATAAAAGGCCATATTGTAGAAGGTATTTTTCAGAATCAAGCGGAAGTAGATGCGCTTAATTCGACTTCACCGACCGGTTTTTATCAAAGGCCAGGTACGGGAGCAGGAGATTATAAGTTTGAGGACTTAAATGGGGATGGAGTAATTGATCAAGATGATCGAAGGAACCTTGGTAGTTCACAACCGGACTTTTTTGGAGGTTTCAACACAACAATATCCTATAAAGGATTCGAACTCTCGAGTTTTTTTAATTTTTCAAAAGGAACGGAAAGTACATTTTTGGGTTCCTTTTTTAATTCGACTAACCCAGGTTTTGGAAAGAACATTGTTAGCATGTATGATTATCCAAATAGGTGGTCAGTTGACAACACTAGTGCATCACTGCCCAGATTGGTATTTGGTGATCCAAATCAAAATGATCGCGTTTCAAACGCCACTGTTTTTGATAGTTCTTATTTGCGATTAAGAAACGTACAGCTTAAGTACAATTTTGGGAACCAGATAACCGAAGCGTTGTCATTGACCAATCTATCGCTCTTTATGTCGGCATCGAATATATGGACACTGACCGATTATCCGGGAGTTGATCCTGCTGTAGGTTCGGCGACTGCATTTGGTACAGATAACGGTAGTCCCTATCCAAGTGCAAAATCATGGACATTTGGAATCAATGTTAACTTTTAATTCGTAAACACATGAAAACTATATATAAAAGACTCAGTATACTTTTTGGAGTGACCATTTATTTAATGGGTTGTAGCATAGATGATGTGGTCCCTCAAAATCAATTGGTAGAGGACACCGTAATCTTTAATGAAGATTCTGCAGTCAGCTTTTTGAACAGAATATACACTACGTATCGGGATGGGACTGATTCAGGAACGCCACTTTTACGACCTGAAATTACAGCAAAACTGTCTGCATCTGGTCAAGAACTCACACTTTTGACCCCAGATGAAATAGCGGACCGGGCCATTCAAGTTGATAATATAGATATTCAAAGCGTATATCAACGCGAATACCTTACAATTAACAATGCCAATTTTTTCATTGAACTTGTGGAGCGAGGTGATGCGAACCTAGATTCAGAAACCCGGATGAACGAACTGCTTGCGGAGGCAAGGTTTTTTAGGGCATATTCCCACTTTAACCTGCTCAGGGTTTTTGGACAGTTCTATGATCGTGGTTCTGAATTTGGAATTGTCAATAGAACCAAACCTTTTAGAGATATTGAGGCAAATCCTAGAAATTCGGTCCAAGAAAATTATGATTTGATCATTTCTGATTTACAATTTGCCACAGACAATGCCCAAAATGGCAGGGAACATTTCTACGTAACGGAAACAGTTGCAAGAGCTGCACTGGCCAAGGTACAATTGTATATGGGAGATTATGATGGAGCCTCGGTAAATGCATTGGCTGTGATCAATAACACCGATGGCTATTCGCTATCATCCACGTATGAAGGGATCTTTAGCACAAAGTTTGGCTCCGAAACTATTTTCGCTCCATTCACAGGTGGAAGCACAGAAGGGGATATTTCAGTTAGGGAATACGCTCCGGGGTCTTCATTTCCATCATCATATCTTGCTGAATTGGCAGATGCCCAAGATGGTGTGGAAGGTGATGGATCCCCAGATTTTCTTACAGGATATGATCCTAGGTTCTCCCTGATTTTTGGAGCCGCCGGGATTAGCCCCAAATACCCTTTCCCCGGTTCCTTTATGGGCGAGGGAAATACGGTGAACATGATCAGAATGGCCGAGATATATTTAATATATGCAGAGGCTGAGGCAAGACGATCAGGAGGAAATTTGAACGATGCACTGAATAGATTAAATGATATAAGAAATAGAGCAGGCGTTTCTCCTAAAGCGCTTGTTGACCAAGCATCTCTATTGGAAGATATTAGGGATGAAAAACTTTTGGAATTGTTTCAAGAGACCGGTGAATCTTGGTTCGATTTTGTAAGGTATGATCGTTTGGGCGATATATCGGCTTCATCCATAAACCCAAATATTTCTGGTCCAGATGAATTGATTTTTCCCATTCCGCAAACCGCTATTGCAGGAAATAATCAACTTATACAGAATCCAGGGTACTGATATTAAAGGGGCCCTAGGTCAAACTTTTGACATAGGGCCTTTCACACATTGCCATAGGTTGCTTAAGAAAAACCTGAGACAGCATTCAGTACTCGGTGCTAAATCAGTGAATAATTTACACTTAAAATGAAACCATGAAAAATATTGTAAAACTACTTTGCATCTTATTTCTAGCTGGGTGCGTGGAAGAAAATAAAGAGTCAAGTGAAGACACGTCAATTTCCTATTCAGGAAGCAATTGGAGAAAATATGAGGATCACTCGGTTGACATCGTTGTTTTGGATACCTCGATTTCACGGAGTCATTCGATACTCAAAGAAAGAACCGTCATAAAAAATGGAAGCTTTCAAATTTCCGATACCATAAGTAGAATCAGAAATGCTTTTATTACGTTGTACGACCCCAAAGGTGAATATAAGTATAAACAGGATTTTATTCTTGAACCAGGCGAGCTGCTATTCGATTTTCAAAAAGGAAGCGCAAAATCCAAAGTTGTCGGAGGCAAATACAATAGTTTGATAAACGGGTTTAAATACTCTGATGATTATCTGATCAAAAAGAATGCTTATGAAAGCTTTAGAGCCACTATCACTGAGGAGAATTTTAAAATAGATAGTATAAAACAAAGATTCAATGACTTGGCAACTTTGCTCCAAGAATTTGAAAAACAGCGTTATAATGAAACTTTCAATAATAGCATGGACCCTGTGACGAAATTGTTAGTACTTGGAAAATTGGAATACTCTTATGAGGCGGAATCGCGCTTAGATGTTTTTGAAAAGCAATTTGGATCCGATCACCCTGAAGTGTACTTATTGCGCAGATCATATAAAAACAGGCGAGAACGTGAAGCTATAAGCAAAACAGTTGATGTTGGTACCACAATCAAGGACTTTACCTCGAATAATCTTGAAGGGAAGGAATTTAAGTTATCTGAGGTCCTGTCTAAAAATGATTATGTTCTTGTAGAATTTTGGGCTAGTTGGTGCGGCCCGTGTAGAGCAGAGATTCCCCATATGAAAAAGGCCTATCAAATATACAACCCAAAGGGCTTTGAGATAGTTTCTTTCACTTTAGACCACAAAATGGAACGCTGGGAAAAAGCAAGTACAGAAGAGCAGCTTCCTTGGATAAATGTTGGTGACTTAAAAGCGCACAAAAGCCCAGTGGTAAAAATGTATGCTGTTCAAGGTATTCCTGCAAACTTTTTGGTTGATAGATCAGGAACAATTATTGCTAAGGACCTGCGCCAAGAAAAATTGGACGAAAAGCTAGCAGAGCTTATACATTAGAAATAAAACATCAAAAAGTCCAAATACTCAAATTGTTTATCCCTAGCTAAACAAAAACTATAACATGATGAAAAAATATATATGCCCAATAGTATTGGCCCTACTTGCCTTTAGTTGTAAAGAGGTAACGGTCAAGGAGAACAAAACTGTGGTCTTATCTGGTTCCATTGTCAATTATGATCAGGACACATTGTTTATGAATAACGTGTCTTCAGAATTAATGTTTTTTAGAGAAGAGCTGCATAAGTTGCCATTAACTGAAAACTCAGATTTTGAATATCGATTTGAATTGGATAAACCAGCCTATTTTCAAATAGGAAGGACGTACTTATACCTGTCGCCTGGTGACAGTTTAGTTGCCACTTTGGATACAAGAGATAGAACCTACGGAACTTTTAGCGGTAAAGGAGCTGAGGCCAATAATTATTTGACCAATGTTCCTTACCCCAAAGGTGGATCTTTTTGGGGGGATAGCGAAATCTCTTCGAAAATAGAAACGTATACTGAAATTCCAGAAGTCTTTGAAGTATCTGTAAAAAACCGAATGGATGAACTTGCAAGATTAACAACCGTGTCAGAAAACTTTAGACAATTGGAAATGGCTCGTTCTAAATTTGATTATGTGAATTCTTTGGGTAGTTTGTTCTATTTGTATTACGGCAAAGTGCGGAAGGGAGAAATGACTGAAGAAGAAATGAACCAAAAAATTGAGGAAGCAGATGATTACCTCGTTCCCTATAGAAAAGCTTTCTTGAAAGATTTCAACAACCCAGACTATTTACAACTAGAAGTATTTCAATCTCTATTGTACTCTTTAAAAAATGACAGTTTTATAAAAAAGCACCAGTTATCCGAATTGA
>JBCCUY010000253.1:0-5298 GCA_039196145.1 Bacteroidota bacterium | reverse complement strand
TTGAAAAGGTAAGTACTGAAAACTGGATTGAAAGCCCTGGAATTATTGGGACATTATTTCTCATAGCCATAGTGTTCTTTGTTGCTGTGATTATTCTTCTTTTCCGATTGAACGGCTACATAGATCTTTACAAACGAAGACAGTTAAACAAAAAGCGACTTGCCTTTGAAGACCAGATTATCAATATGGAAGATAGCGATATTGACAATGTTCTTGAAAGCAGGAAAAAGGCCCTTAACTATAAATTGAAGGGAGACGAACTGGGAAGTGCTAAAACAAGTAAGGATGAAAAAGGAATCGTAAAAAAAGCTAGGAATCACCCAGAAAACCCATTATTTGATGAAAAGATCCGGGCCACACCCAAGCTGGACATCCCTGACCCTTTAAGGGATATTGTTATTCGATATTTACTGGCAGCCGCGTTTTGGCTGCTCTTTGGAACTTTTATTGGACAATACCTTGGCATGAAATTTTTATGGCCAGATTTGGACAATGTGCCCTGGTTGTCTTTCGGCAGGCTAAGGCCGGTCCATACAAATACCGTTTTTTGGGGATGGGCATCATTGGCCATGATAGGGCTGGGTTACTTTGTGGTCGCTAGAACCTCAAATGCCATTATTCACAGTTATAATAAGGCAAAACAGGCCTGGTGGTTTATCAATTGTTCGCTAGTACTAGGAAATCTGTTCCTTATGGCGGGCATAAACAACGGTGGAGGCGAGTACCGGGAATACATATGGCCAGTTATGCTGCTGTTCGCAGTGGGTTTAATTGTAACATTCCAGAACTTTTATAAGACTGTTGCCAAAAGAAAAATCACAGAAATCTACATATCAAACTGGTTTATTTTGGCCGCATTGGTCTGGACGATCACCTTAACCATAATCGGTTACTTACCTTTTTATCAAGACGGTCTTGGCGAAACCATCATACAAGGGTACTATATGCATCAAGGTGTGGGAATGTGGTTCATGACGTTTACACTGGGATTAATCTACTATTATCTTCCATCCTCACTGAACAAGCCCATCTACTCCTATTCCTTGGGTGTTTTGGCTTTCTGGACTCAAATGCTTTTTTACACCCTTATCGGCACACATCACTTTGTTTTCAGCCCCCTTCCATGGTGGTTGCAGACCGTTGCAATCGTGTTTAGCGCAGGAATGTTCATCCCCGTGGTGGCCGGGACCACCAATTTTTTTATGACGATGAAGAATAGTTGGAGTCATATTTCAAAGAGCTATGTACTGCCTTTTTTTCTGGTTGGGGTTGTATTCTATTTTGTAGGATCTACACAAGGAAGTTTTCAGGCCTTCCGATTTACAAATTTTGTTTGGCATTTCACAGATTTCAATGTAGCGCATTCACATATGACCATGTATGGTATCATATCCTTTATTCTGTGGGCTTGTATCTATTCAATCGTACCAAAAATAACTGGCAAAGAGCCAAGGCAAATTTGGGTGGGCGCCCATTTTTGGATGGCATTTATAGGCTTGTTCGCCTACATGATGTCTTTAATGGTTGGAGGTACGTTTAGGGGTTTAAGCTGGATTGAGGGTAATGCATTCATCGAATCGGTAATCCTTATGAAACCTTATTGGGCCTGGAGAGCTGTGGGCGGAACCTTAATGTTCCTATCCCACGTTGTGTTCTTTTATAACTTATTTGTCATGGCCCGTAGAGTCCCTAAAGAGACAGCACTTGAATTGATGACAACACCAATCAATAAACACATCTAGCAATGTTGAACCTGCATAAAGAACATAAGAATTTGGTGCTGCTTGCCCTATCTGGATTCGTGGTTTTGAGTTTTGTCATTGCCGTGATGCCTGCCTATGAAATGCAGGACTATCAGCCCTTGCCAACAATGCAAAAGATGTCAACGGAAGTTAAAAATGGATTGCATATTTATATCAATGAAGGATGTGTTGCATGTCATACACAACAAGTACGCAGCATAGAGATGGACAAGGTCTGGGGCGATAGACCATCTATTCCCTCTGATTATTATTACAGTAAAAAGCGTTTGGGCCTTTGGAAACAATCTCATTCTTTATTGGGAAGTGAACGTACGGGTCCCGACCTCACCAATGTGGGCAAACGTCAGCCTGGGCTGCAGTGGCATTTGCTACATCTTTATAATCCTCGAATTGTGGTCAAGGAGTCCGTAATGCCCCCTTACCCTTGGTTGTTTGATGAAATACCTGAAAATCAGGTTAAAGAAAATGACGTAGTGGTAGCCATAGGTAAAGATTTCTATGACAGGGATGGATGGAAGATTGTGGCCAAGACAGAGGCCCTACAGTTGGCCTCTTATTTACAATCCCTTAAACAAGCTGATATGCCTGGAGCTTCTCCGGATTTTATCCCCGCAAAAAAAATACCCAGCCCTGCTACTTCTGATACCGTTGCACAAAATCTACCCGATGGAAAAACACTATATGCGCAAACGTGCGCTGCTTGTCATCAGAATAATGGTAAGGGAATACCAGGAGCCTTCCCTCCCTTGGCGGGAAGTGCCGTGGTGAACGATGAAAATCCTGAATTATTGGTACAAATTATCCTAAAAGGATACGATGCAAGAAGTGAGTATGGTCAAATGCCTGCCTTTGGAGAGCAGCTAACAGATAAGGAAATTGCCGCAATCGCAAACCATGAACGGACCAGTTGGGGAAACAATGCCCCAGAACTTTCGGAAGATGACGTAAAAAAAATCAGGGCCTATACGGAAGCGATTGAGTAAAACGTAAAAAGTGAGTCATATGAAAATTATACTGGCCTTTCTGATTTACATTTCAACTATGGCGCCCATGTTGGCCTGTGAACTTTGCAAAAAGAACCAACCCAAAGGTTTGGAAGATGTTACACATGGTGCCGGGCCCTCGGGCTATATAGATTATGCTATTAGTTGGGGAGCAGTAATTCTGGTGCTCATAACTCTCTTTTTGAGCATCAAATACTTGATCAATCCAAAAGAGACAGGTAGCACTCATATCAAGAACCGAATTGCAAAAGGAGAAATATGACCAAAGAACGAACAATAAGGGTATTTCTTGACGAAGAGGAGCAACCTTTCGCAGAATTTGCCCCTCCGGTGAAATTTGAAATGGACACTACAAAAATTCCGGATGGAAAGCATATTCTAAAAGTGGTTGCCAAATCATCCAAGGGCAACGAAGGTATTCGAACCATTCCATTTGAGGTAAGGAACGGTCCTCAAATTTCTATTATAGGACTTAAAGACAATGAGGTAGTGGACAACCAACTTCCAATTACCATAAATGCCTATGGCAGCGAATCCCAGGAAACCTTTGTTATCACAGGGTCAGAAACCCCAAAAGCAGTTCCTTCATGGGTATGGGTCCTTTTGATATCCTTTGTTGCATTCGCCATTTTCTACAGCATAATGAACTGGCATCCTAACTTTTATAAATCCTTTTTTTAAACATGGAACGCAAAGACATTACTTCAACATCAGACATAATAACCCTTGTAGACTCCTTCTATGCCAAGGTAAGACAGGATTCCTTATTAGCTCCCATTTTCAATTCCGTGATTCAAGATGATTGGCAGGTACATCTGGAGGTCATGTACACTTTTTGGGAAACTGTTCTTTTAGGGAAACGATCCTATTACGGAAATCCATTTATACCACATACGGAATTACCGGTATCAACGGTGCACTTTAATCAATGGCTAGTACTTTTCAATGGAACGCTGGATGAACTTTTTAGTGGTGAAATTGCTGATGAAGCCAGATGGCGTGCCCAAAAAATGGCAGAAATGTTCCAAAATAAGATAGAAAGTTTTAGGGAAACCAATAAAAGACCTTTAATATGAATTCAGGATATAAATACGCCCTAGCCACATCCCTGGTTTATGTATGGCTGGGCTTTGTAGGTGGAATAAGTTTTATGGAAGCTTGGCTAAAATTCAAAGCGCCCGGTATTACCCTACCCCTCGGGCTTGGTATTGGCCGTCTGGTGTTTAATGCCTTAAATCATGTGGAATGGGTTCTATTTACAATCATTCTTATAAACCTATTAGTCAACAAGGGAAAGGCAATTTTAGCAATATCCTCTTCCCTTGGAGTTGCTGTGATTATACTATTGGTCCAGACCTTATGGCTACTGCCGGCTTTGGACGTACGCGCAGAAATTATAGTTAAGGGCTATGACATGCCTCCTTCTTCATTGCACCTATACTATGTAGCCCTTGAGGTTGTAAAGGTTATCGCATTGTTATGGTTTGGAATAAAGCTGTGGCACCACAAAGCAACGACCGATTCCACATGAAAAAACAGCTACACCAAAATATGGGAAGAAATGGTTTCCCAAAAAATTTTATTTGACCGACGAACCATCCAACTTTAAAAATGATGCCAATAAAAAATCTCTATTAATTTTTAAATCCAAATAGCATGGAAATACTTGATGAAAAAACTATTGGGGCCATTGTTACCGATGATTATCGAACAGCTTCGGTTTTTGAAAAATACCATATTGATTTTTGCTGTAACGGCAATAGGCCACTTTCAGAAGTTTGCGAACAGCAAGGGCTTGACAGTAGTATTATCGCTAATGAACTCGTAGAAAGTACGCAGCAAAATAAAACCCAAAATCTAAATTATAATTCATGGCCATTAGATCTATTAGCTAATTATATCGAAAAAAAGCATCATACCTATGTGGAAGAACAGATATCGGTGTTAAAAGGCTATTTACAGAAAATTGAAGGCGTACATGCGCATCGACATCCGGAACTGTTTAAAATTAGAGGATTGTTTGAGCTCAGTGCCGGGCAGTTGTCCATGCATATGAAAAAAGAGGAACTCGTACTTTTTCCTTTCATAAGAAAGCTTTCAAATGCGAAAAAGTCGGGACTTAAATTGGATACTCCAATATTTGGTACGGTCGAAAATCCTATAGCAACGATGATGAGAGAACACGACGATGAGGGCGAGAGTTTTAAGGAAATTGCCAAATTAAGCAATAACTACACACCTCCCTCAGATGCTTGTACAACTTATATTGTCGCCTACAAGGTATTGAAGGAGTTTCAAGATGATCTGCACTTGCATATCCATTTGGAGAACAATATTCTGTTCCCAAAAGCGGTAGAACTTGAAAAGGAACTAATGTAGGGGTTATGGAAGATATAAAGCCCATTAAAAGAACCAGGGAATTAAGGTTCCTAAGTCACGAACATCACCATAGTCTTTTGTTATGTTGGAAAATAAGAACCGGTTTTGCCAAAAACATATCCATGAAACGCATAAAAGCATACGCCGATTGG
>JBCCUY010000252.1:0-5309 GCA_039196145.1 Bacteroidota bacterium | reverse complement strand
TCAAGTTTCCAATTGCATTGGCAGTATTGTCCGAAATAGATAAAGGCAATCTTTTTTTGGATCAAAAAATCGAAATAAAGAAAAGTGAGTTGTTACCAGGGTTATGGAGTCCCATCCGGAAAAAATATCCCGAAGGAGCGACCCTTACCATAGGGGAGATCATGAAGTTTACAGTTGCCCTAAGTGACAATGTAGGTTGTGATGTACTTCTAAGACTTCTTGGAACTCCCCAAACTGTTGAAAATTATTTCTCCAGTCTCGGTTTTAATGATTTTGCAGTCAAAATAAACGAGGAAACCATGCAAAACAATTGGGATTTGCAGTTTTTAAATTGGACGACTCCAAAAGAAGCCAACCGGATATTGCGAACATTTTACAAAAACAGCAATAACCTACTTTCAAAAGAAGGTCATGATTTTATATGGGGTGTAATGAAAGGAACAAAAACGGGTAAAAACCGGTTGCGCGGACAATTGCCCAAAGAAACTGTAGTTGCGCACAAAACAGGTTGGTCGGGTGCCCATAAAGAGACCGGGATAACCGCCGCGGTAAATAATATTGGAATTGTTTTTCTTCCCAATGGCGAATACTTTGCCATAAGTGTTTTTGTCACGGAATCTGCAGAAAGTCTTGAAACCAATGAGAAAATAATCTCTGATATTTCCAAAGCCGCTTGGGATTATTTTATGGAGGAGTAGCTGAAGATTGGCATAATGCGCTATTTGCAATAACTTCTACTTTTAGATGGATTGGCTTTGCAGGATATTAACCGCTATAGCGGGTCAATGCTTTAAATTATATCATAAACAAACACTAAACCAAGAATACCATGGCAAACTATATAGACGGCTTTGTTCTTCCAGTTCCCAGCATGTATTTGGACGAATACAAAAAGGTAGCTGAAAAAGTAGCTGAAATTTGGAAAGAGTACGGTGCAATTGCCTATTTCGAATATGTAGGTGATGATATGACTTTGGAAGGAACCCAGTCTTTTGTAGAAACAGTAACCGCCAAAGAGGATGAGGAAATTGTATTTGGATGGGTGGTTTTTCCCTCCAAAGCGGCACGTGACCTTGCCAATTCAAAAGTTCCCAATGATCCGAGAATGGGAGCATTGATCGCTCCTTTGGTCAATCCTGACAGATTGATTTTTGACGCCAGCAGGATGGTCTATGGAGGATTCAGACCTTTGGTGCACTCCAACAGGTGAGCGAATTGATATCCAATCCCAAAAGATGTACTTACCCCGCTGCCCGTGGTTACACCTTCCAATCCACTACCCTATAGTCCTATTTTCCTGCGCAAAATAATGTAAATTATGGCCTTAATTGAGTTCCAACGACTCGTAGGAAACCAAATCAGAATGTATAAAATCATATTTTTTTCCTTTGTTGCGACTATCGCGTGCCTGTCCTGCAAAACCGCAGAAAAGGAAATTGACCACTTGGACCTTGCAAAGCAGTATTATAAAGCCCTGGATGATTCAGATGATTCAGCCATGGTGTTTGTATTAACCGATAGTCTTTTGACCAGGGAAACCGAATACGATTACGAACAGACGTTTTCCCTTGCTCAATATGAAGAGTGGGTAAAATGGGATGCGGTGTTTGAGCCTACCTATGAAATCCTGTCGATTGAACAAGAGGGGGACCTCGTGAAAACACGTATTTCCAAAAACGATAAAAGAATTCAGTTTCTGCATCAAGGACCCATAGTCACCCATCAGGTCATCGGTTTTGAAAATAACAAAATCACCCGTATCGAAACCACCAAATATGAGGTTTTCAATGATACGCTGTTTGTTAAAAATAGGGAGGAGTTTTTAGGCTGGATGGACCAAAATCATGCAGACTTAAACGATTTCATTTTCGACCAGACAAAGGAAGGTGGCTTGCGGTACCTAAAAGCCATGGAACTGTACAACAATCGTAAATGATATGCCGCGTCCCCTGCACAAGCTATCAATTTAAGGCCATACACGAAGATGACTCCTTGTTAACGCGCTGACTTTAACATTGAGCAACAATTTATGTCCAGCCAACGTTTTAGATAGACAAGGGGATACTACATGCAATCAGCTTTTCTTCGACTCTTCACTTCCAGAACGTCTATGTTTTACCTCATTGGGTTATGCTGTTTGCAACAAGTACTTGCGCAGGATGACAGCAACATAAAACTAAACCTGGAACCCGGTATACTGCTTAAAACAAAGTCCGAGAGTTTAGGCTTCCTTATTAATGTTGAACCCTCCATTGCTGTTTCCGTGCGATGTGTCATCGGATTGCGTTTTGGATTGGCCATAAACCCCCACCGATTTGAAAACAATAACAGCTCCCAATTCAGTTTTGATAAGGAAACCGACCATGCTGTATTGTCTTTTGTCCCCACTTACAATTATTATTTAAACGAAAACTATAACCGTCCGTATGTCGGTCTGGGCGTTGGTTATTATGTGGTTTCAGCCATAGACATAGCAAACCCATCCGAGGACGTCTCCGAAGGAAGTACAAAAAACCAAATCGGTTTTATGACCCGAGGAGGAATGGAGTTTGGGAGAACCAAAATTGGATTGGAATACAATTTCATCCCAAAAGCCGACGTCAGCATACCTAATGGCCAAACTATAGGAAAAATTGCCACTGGTTATTTGGGGTTGGCTATTAGGTTTACCATGGGTGGTAACAGAAAAAAGATGTCATAGTCGTTCCTAAATCCTTAGGGGGCGGACAACCCTTTCCCCATATGTTGCGTCTATCATGTAACTTTTAATCCGTGACATGAATCAATCAAAAATCACCAAGGTATCCACAATTGCCGGTTCCATACTTTTAATTCTTATGGCGCTATTTCATGGGAGTGGAATTGGCTATGTAGGCGACCTTATGCAAAAATCCAACGCAGAACCGCTCCTCAAAGAGATTTTTCCCGTTTTGTTTATCCTTCCGTCAGTGCAACTATTGGGACTTGCCGGCCTGGGTCTATTGACATTTTCCATGAAGCATGAAATTAGAAAATTACTGTTTTCGATTGCGGTTCTGGTGTTGATCGATTCCATTTTAGGCTTCTATTTGGGAGCAATCATCCCAGGAGGACTGTTGTTGTTTTCTTCCTTTACCTTTATGTTGGGTGGAATGAAAACATCGTAAAATACTTCTTTAAAGAAAATGTATTCGCTAATTTTGTATCATACAAGAGTTTATGACCTCTATCGTAATATCATATTCGGATATTGTAAAATAAGGTAGTCAGTTGCCAAATTGACTATCACCTTTCTACTTCGGGGAACTTCCCGAAGCACACTTCTTTATTACATTTTACAAACATTTTTGACAGTGGCCGCCTACCCTATAACCTGAACGATTGGGTCTGGTCACGGTCAATACAAAATACATCCAATATGAAATTAGACGCCTTAGGATATAACGGGAAAATCAAGAAATCAAATCTAGATAACAATCAAGAAGCACTTGAAATAGGTAGGATCGTTGCGGAGCACAAGGAAAGGTATATTGTACAAACTGAAAAATGGCAATTTGAGGCCGAAATTACAGGGAATCTAAGATATACAGCAGCGAGTCGGGCAGATTTTCCGGCCGTTGGTGACTGGGTGACCTTGATGGTGTATGACTCGCACAGTGCCATCATCCACAAAATTTTGCCACGTTACGCTACCCTGTCGAGAAAGGCCGCAGGCCGATTGTGGGAAATCCAAATCATCGCCACAAATATTGACTACGCCTTTATCGTTCAAGCTGCGGATAGGGATTTTAACCTTAATCGTCTGGAACGCTATCTCACTTTGTGCAACACCTGTAAAATTGAACCCATCATAGTACTCAACAAAACTGATTTGGTAAGCGAAGTTGAACTATCCAAAATGACGGAGCGTATTCAAAACAGAATCCTTGGGGTACGGCTTCACACCATAAGCGCCACTCGCGAAGAGGGATTGGCACAATTGAAATCGAGTATTGAACAGGGTAAGACCTATTGCCTTTTGGGATCTTCCGGGGTGGGAAAATCCACGCTGGTAAATGCGTTGTCCAAAAAACAGAAGATGGAAACCAAAGATATCAGCTCGCATTCCAATAAGGGACAGCATACCACGACCCATAGGGAACTCATACTGCTAGAAAATGGCGGTATTCTCATTGACAATCCTGGGATGCGCGAAGTTGGAATCACGGATTCCTCTGAGGGTGTGGAACGGACCTTTGAGTCACTCCTAGCGCTTACCGAAAATTGTAGGTTCAAGAATTGCAGTCATACTTCGGAAAAAGGATGTGCGATAATTGAAGCGGTAGAACTTGGCAATGTTGACCGATCTGTTTATGAAAACTATCTCAGAATGGAACGGGAAAAGGCACACTTTGAATCGTCAGTCGCTGAAAAGCGTAAAAAGGACAAGGATTTTGGCAAGATGGTGAAACTGTATAAAAATCTAAAAAAGTCCGATCAATAAGTATCCCAACCATGGTAAGATTGTATCTTGTTAGACGGTTATAAACTCAAATCCCATATTCAAATGTTGAAAATCATCCCAGCTCTTTTTTTGCTCGTTTCGGTACAAGTAGCAACCTCACAACATAGTTTTGATTCTGTTTTTGGCAATGCCGAACAATCTTCTAGGGAGGATATCCGAATAGATTTTGAAGATTCCTTTGGGAACTCTGGATATTTGCCGGTCTCGGTACTGAAAGGTGCTTCTGAAGGTCCTGTTTTTACCATGGTGGCCGGGGTTCATGGTTATGAATATCCCCCTATTATGGCCGTACAGGAACTATTGCAGGAAATAGACCCCGAGGAACTAAAGGGAACCATAATAGTGGTCCCAATAGCCAATACCGCCTCTTTTTTTACCCGCACCCCGTTTATTAATCCTCAGGATAAAGTGAACTTGAACAATGCTTTTCCCGGAAAGTCGGATGGAAGCATCACCTATAAATTGGCACACTACATTACGGAACATATCATTCCCATTAGCGATGTCTTTTTGGATATTCATGGGGGCGATGCCTGTGAGGACCTAATTCCATTTGTATGTTACTACAACAATACCCAAAAGCCCGAACAAACCGCTTTGGCGCAACGGCTTTCAGAAACAAGCGGTTTTAACTACGTGGTTTCATACCCTTATACCATTACTGATGAGGAACCAGCAAAATACGCCTTTAAGCAGGCCGTTCAGGATGGCAAAACAGCACTTAGCATTGAATGTGGGAAGCTAGGGAATGTGCAGCAAGAAGCTGTTGAATTGGTAAAAAAGGGTGTCTATAATATGCTCTGGGAAATGAAAATGTATGGCATGG
>JBCCUY010000251.1:0-5310 GCA_039196145.1 Bacteroidota bacterium | reverse complement strand
CTCATTCAGGGTGCCCAGGTGAGCACTTCATGGATTGTGCTGGTGGTGTTGGTGACCCTCGGAGTGGCGTTTGCTGGAACACTCCAGTTGATGCAAATGCGAATTATAGAGAACGTGCAGCAAAAGATTTTCACTAGATCTTCTTTTGAGTTTGCATATCGTTTCCCAAAGATCCAGATGCATGAGCTTCGCAATTATTATCCACCTGAGCTAGCAAATCGATTCTTTGATACCTTAACGGTTCAAAAGGGACTATCCAAAATTCTGATTGATTTCCCAGCGGCATTTTTGCAGATTATCTTCGGATTATTGTTGCTTTCGTTCTATCACCCCTTTTTCATTATCTACGGACTTCTATTGATTCTTTTGATTTACGTGGTATTCAAGTTTACTGCGCAAAAGGGTTTGGAAACTAGCTTGGACGAATCTAAAAACAAGTATAAGGTAGCCCATTGGATACAGGAAATTGCAAGGTCTTTGGTAAGTTTCAAATTGTCCGGAAAGACCACCCATGCCATCGACAAGAACGATACTCTGGTAGCGGATTATCTGGATGCGCGGGAAGGCCATTTTAGGATTTTGGTCTTGCAGTTCATTCAAATGATAGGGTTCAAAGTGCTGGTGACGGCCGGTTTGTTGTTGATTGGAGGTCTTTTGGTGTTGAACCAGGAAATGAACATAGGACAGTTCGTAGCGGCTGAGATCATCATCATTTTGGTGATTAGCTCCGTGGAAAAAATGATTCTAGGGCTGGAAACCTTTTATGACCTGCTCACCTCACTAGAAAAACTTGGACAGGTGGTCGACAAAAAACTGGAGCCCCAGAATGGGGAAAAACCTTTTGGGAAGGATGAAGGTTTTACCGTGGAATTGGAGGATGTTTCATACCATGTCCCAGAAAGGGATAAAAAAATTATAGATGATATATCGCTTACCATAACGCCATCCTGTACGATTTTGTTACAGGGTACAAGTGGTTCTGGCAAGTCCACCCTGCTGCGACTTATAGCGGGTATTTTGGAGCCAGACCAAGGAAAGATTTTTGTGAACAATGTGGCCATTCAAGGGATTAACTTGAACTACTACCGTTCCAATTTGGGTCAATCCCTAAGTGAGGAAACTCCATTTGAGGGAACCATTCTGAACAACATCACCTTCGGAAATAAGGATATTTCCCAGGAAGAGGTTTATTGGGCGCTGGAAAAAACAGGCCTGACCCAATTTGTAAAAGAGCAGCCCCAAGGGCTTAATACTGTGCTCTACCCTGAAGGGAGACAAATACCCTATACCG
The DNA here is from genome assembly GCA_039196145.1 of Bacteroidota bacterium. Classification (GTDB taxonomy): domain Bacteria; phylum Bacteroidota; class Bacteroidia; order Flavobacteriales; family Flavobacteriaceae; genus Flagellimonas. The sequence continues at coordinate 4,019 of JBCCUY010000251.1, read as the reverse complement.
TTTCCAAGAAGATTGTTTTGGCACGAAGCGTTGTTCGCAAACCAAAACTATTGATTCTAAAAGACCCACTGGACCAATTTGGGGAAGTGGAGGCAGAAAAAATAATGGACTTTTTAACCGATCCAAGTAATGGTTGGGCATTGGTAATTGTAAGTGAGAATCCAAAATGGACCGCACGTTGCGGCAGGATCATCACCATGGAAAAGGGAAAATTGATTAACGAAAGGTAGACAGTAATGCTTAATATATCTCCAAATAAACTCAATCAGAAGGTGGACCTTACGGAGTATAAGGCCGCAAAGAAGGTCTTTGGCAAGCGTCACAACAAACATTTCAACCGATTGCTCACCATTTTTTCGGTAATCACACTTATTGTTATGTTTCTACCATGGACACAGACCATCTCTGGGAAGGGCTACCTTACGACCTTAAAGCCGGACCAGCGACCACAGACCATTCAATCTCCCATACCGGGGCGAATTGAGAAATGGTACGTTCAGGAAGGCGACTACGTAGAGAAAGGGGACACCATACTCCATATATCGGAAATAAAAAGTGAATATTTTGACCCAAATCTGGTGGAGCGAACAGGTAAGCAGGTAAAAGCGAAATCCATGGCAGTGACTTCGTATCAGGAGAAGGTAAAAGCCTTAAATGTCCAAATTTCCGCCCTAACCAATGAGCGAGGATTAAAATTGGAGCAGGCTCGAAACAAATTGATTCAGTCGAAGTTAAAGGTTCAAAGTGATAGCATAGATCTGGAAGCTGCCAAGACCAACATCACCATTGCGGAACGGCAATTCAATCGGACATCCCAACTTCAGCAAGAAGGGCTTAAGGCAGTTACAGATGTAGAGGAAAAAAGGCTGAAACTTCAAGAAACCCAAGCCAAATTGATCTCCCAGGAAAACAAGCTGCTCACCAGCAAGAACAATGTGATCAATGCCCAGGTTGAAATCAATAGGGTGCAGGCGGAGTATACGGATAAGATTTCAAAGGCTCGTAGTGATATGCTCACGGCCCAATCCAACCAGTTTGATTCTGAGGCCCAGGTGACCAAGTTGGAGAATGCCTATACCAACTATGCGATGCGAAACAGTTTGTTGTACATCAGGGCTCCCCAAAGCGGGTTTATTAACCGCGCCCTTCAGTCTGGAATTGGCGAGACCTTCAAAGAAGGAGATCGATTGGTGGGCATAATGCCCTCCAATTTCGATATGGCTGTGGAAACTTATGTGGAGCCCATAGACTTACCCCTCATCCATCTAGGCGAGAAGGTGCGGATTCAGTTTGACGGATGGCCTGCAATTGTTTTCAACGGCTGGCCCAATGTTTCTTTTGGAACCTTTGGAGGAGAGGTGGTCGCCGTGGAGACGTTTATAAGTCCCAATGGAAAATATAGGGTCCTTTTGGCACCTGATAAAGAGGACGCGCCCTGGCCTGATGCCATTAGGGTGGGTTCTGGGGCCAACACCATTGCCCTTTTGGACGATGTGCCCATTTGGTTTGAATTATGGAGGCAATTGAACGGCTTCCCACCTAATTATTACCAACCTGAAAATAAGATTGCGGATGTTAAAAAGAAATAGCTCCATTTTCTTATTACTCATTCTTTTTTTTGCAGGCGTAAACGGTATACATGCCCAGCAGGATACCTTGGTCCTAAATTTTAAGGAGTATCTAGGCTATGTGAAAAAATACCATCCGATAGCGAAGCAGGCTCAATTGACCATAGCTGCTGGCCAGGCCAATTTAATGAAGGCCAGAGGTGGTTTTGACCCTAAAATAGAGGTGGATTATGACCGAAAGGAATTTAAGGGAACGGAATATTGGGACCGACTGAACACCACATTTAAAATACCAACATGGTTTGGTGTAGAGCTTAAGGGAAATTTTGAGCAGCGGGAAGGAACCTTTATCAATCTCGATGAAACGCTTCCAGATGATGGTTTGTATAGTGCAGGTGTGTCCATGTCACTTGGCAGGGGGTTTTGGATCAATGAGCGCATGGCCACATTACGGAAGGCGAAGTTTTTTAGGGAGCAGTCCAAGGCAGATCAGGATCTTTTGGTCAATGAGGTTCTTTACAAGGCTTCGGTTGCATACTTCGATTGGTTGCAGGCCTATAAGGACATGCAGGTTTTTAACGATTTTCTTACCAATGCGGAGATTAGACTCGATGGTGTAAAACAAAGGGCCAGAGCGGGAGATGTAGCGGCAATTGACACAGTGGAGGCAAAAATAGCAGTGCAAAACCGGGCATTAGGTAAGGAGCAGGCCATGGTAAAGTTGATGAAAAGATCGCTCGAACTTTCCAATTTTCTATGGATAAACGATGTTCCCGTGGAACTTCAACCAGATGTAATTCCCGACATTGAGGTAGATCAAGATATTGATACAACTCTGGAAATAATGGGAAAACCCTTGGATAGTTTTGCTTTGGAAGACCATCCCAAGCTAAGATCTCTAGATTACAAAATTGATGGCCTCATTGTGGATAGAAGATTGAAGGCCAACAAATTGTTGCCCAAATTGGATGTGGAGTATAACTTTCTTACAGAATCCCCTGGTAATATAAATTCCTTCGTTGTTGAAGATTTTAAGGGTGGCCTAACCTTCAGTTTTCCTCTTTTTTTGAGGAAGGAAAGGGGCGATTTAAAGCTTGCAAAGTTCAAACTGCGGGATGTGGAATTTGAAAGGGACAATGCGCAAGTTGAAATTCAGAATAAGGTAGTGGCCATATATCGCGAGCTGGACTCATATACCACACAAAATCAACTTATAGCAGGTATTGTTTCTGATTATGGTACGCTATTGGCAGCGGAGGAACGTAAATTTACCTTTGGGGAGAGCTCCCTCTTTTTGATCAATTCCAGGGAAAGTAAACTCATAGATGCCAACCTAAAGCAAAATGAGGTTCAGAACAAGTTTTTCCATACCAAAGCAATGCTGTTCAAGAGCTTGGCCATTAATCCAATGAACCTGTGAAACTAGATTATGGCATACAAAAAAGGCATGTTGGGATTATGGAGTGGCAAGACCAATACGGGAAGGATTGCGAAAGATTCCTTTTTTATCGTTACGGGAATTTTCTCTGCCGCCTTCGGATTGGAAAGCTTTCTTTTGCCAAACAGGTTTATTGATGGTGGAGTGACCGGGATTTCCCTTTTGGTTTCCGAAGTTACCACTGCACCGCTATGGATGCTTATTGTACTTATCAACCTGCCTTTTATGTTTATGGCCTATAAGGTCATAGGCAAACAATTTGCCCTAAAAACTGTGGTGGCCATTTTGGGTTTGGCGCTAACATTGGCATTGGTGGAATTCCCTGAGGTTACGCAGGATAGACTTTTGGTTGCAGTATTCGGAGGATTCTTCTTAGGAGCTGGGATCGGACTGTCAATTCGGGGCGGAAGCGTGCTGGACGGGACGGAAGTGCTTGCCATTTTTCTGAGTAGAAAGTGGGGCGCTAAAATTGGCGATATCATTATCCTTATCAATGTTGTTATTTTCTTGGCAGCGGCCTATCTGTTGTCTATTGAATCTGCACTTTATTCCATGCTGACCTACTTGGCGGCTTCCAAGACTTTGGACTTTGTGGTAGAAGGAATCGAGGAATACACGGGTGTCACTATAATATCACGTGAAAGTGAGGCAATTAGAAAAATGATCATTGAAAAAATGGGGAGGGGCCTTACCATTTACGAAGCCAAGGGCGGGTATGGCAATCAAGGGGAGCAAAATGAATACCAAGTAATCTATACAGTGATTACCCGTTTGGAAATCCGAAAATTGTATATCGAGATTGATGAGATAGATAGCTCTGCTTTTGTGGTAATGAACAGTATTAATGACACAAAAGGAGGGATGGTCAAGAAAAGGCTGTTGAACTCATAGTGAATTGCTTTAGCCATTGTATTGCGTTGAATTCAAGAGAAATGTAAGTTTTGCCATAGAATTACCACCAATGACAAAAATCACATGTAGTGCTGTTTTTACAGCTTACATTTGGAAAAAGT
>JBCCUY010000250.1:0-5343 GCA_039196145.1 Bacteroidota bacterium | reverse complement strand
TCAGCCTGTTGTTCCAAAACGGTGATTTCTTTGTCTTGCAGCACTATTTGTTGTTCTTTTTTTTCTGTATCGAACTCCGCGCGCATGGCTTCTATTTGTTGTGATTTTGATTTGTCAAATAGACTGTCTTTATACTGTTTGAATTTTTTGTAGTCTTCTAATGCTTGTTTAGGATTATTTCTTGCCTCATTTAAGTTGGACCGCAACTCGTAAGCCAGAGCCAAAAGTTGATGTAGGTCGTTGCGCCGGGCTTCCGCAATTACTAGGTCTAAATAATGCTTGGATTGTTCAAACTTGTTGAGCTTTCTATAGAGGTTCCCAATGTTTACATAGGGGTAGAGTATGCTGATTTTATTACCAAGTTCAAGAAAGATTTCAATGCCTTTGTTGATAATGAGATCCTGCCCTATACTACAACCAGTCATCAATTGGGTATTCACTGGCTTCGGTTTTTTGAAAAGATTGTGCTTAGCTTGGGGAACAAAAGAAACATAATAAATAGATTAATCATGAACTTTGGTATGCGGATAAACCCATTTATAGCATACTATAAAATTAAAAATGAAATTTATCTCAAAAGGGTTCGATAATCTAAAACGATATAGTTGTATAACCATTGGAAAGACTTCTACGAAAGCCATGTAATCCTAAATTAAACGAAGCCATACTTTAAACACTAACTGCTAAATGGAAAAGATAAAGGCCTTAATAATATTCGTTTGCTTGTTCATCCTATTTTATTTTGAACCAGAAGAAGTAGGACCTATTACCTTTTCCCAACTTTGGAAAATTCCATTGTTCTTTTATCTCTTTTGGCATGTTATAGTATTGGGCCTAGGACCCAAACCGGCTTTCGTTAAATGGGCCTATGTCCGTGCGGTCAAAACATTATTTAACAAGGGCTTTTTCATCGATTTCATGGCTGAGGTGACAGATTTCATGAGATATATGATGTTTCCTTTGATGTACGGATTTGCGGCAAGGAAAATCAAGAACATTGTGGTGCTCGACAAAATTCTACTCGGATTTGCCCAATTCGTAATCTTATCAGGAATTCCATTCCTATTAGGTCTGTTGGAAAGTAAGGGTAAGGTACTATTTGAAATGGAGCGGGATTTGTTTCAAAGCTATACTGGAATTTTTCAAAATCCACATTCGGCCTCCATTACCACTGCTACAGCGGTTATCATTATTTTGGCCATGGTCAAATCCAAATCGGCACAGATTAAATTTCCCAAACTAAACCTTTTGTTGGCTTGCTTTGGTATCTATATTATATATCTGACCTACGTGAGAACAGGATATTTAATGTTTGCCGTGGGCCTCTTTATTGTATTTAAACCACAAAAGTTCACCCTACAACAGATTGTACTTTCCGTGATAGTAAGTCTTGTGCTCATTTTTGGTTTTGTATACCTTTTAGAAACCAACGAGTTCTTTTATAACAGAATTTTTGATATTCGGAATGGAAGGCAAACGGCTGTGGGTTCGGGAAGATTGGACATTTGGGAAGCAGCGATTGATTTATGGATGAATGGAAATTTCTTGGAGCTATTGTTGGGACATGGTTTCGAGGAATTGACCAAAGGGGTTCAGCGGGGAACTGGCATGAAAGTGTATGCGCACAATGAGTTTTTTACGCAACTCGGTCAAAACGGACTTCTAGGTTTTGTTTTTACTGGAGTGTACCTCTACGCATTGTTCAAGCATATTTGGAAGCGCCGGGAAAATTCATCATATAAATTGGCACTGGGGATTTATTGTTTATATTTCTCCTTGATGCTTACTCAAGGAGGGGTTTGGTTTCCACTTGATATTTTTATGGTTCTTGTGTTTTTAAGACTAGACCGTCAACCATCTGTTGCAAAAATTTCCCCTAATGAAATTGGAACCGGTGTAATGTAGTTCCAAACTTTTTAGATAAAATAAACCATGGTGTTTAATACCACTAACCATAACGTATGAGACTTCTAATTAACACATCCCATTTGAACCTGCTGTCAGGTGTTTCCAACCACTATTTAGGGTTAAAAAGCTTTTGGTCGTACAAGGTCACCTACAATAGTATTGGTTCTAGGTATGGAATATCAGGCATTATATGGCTGCCGTTGGATATTATAAAATTTGTCTTTAGATGTCTATGGATACGTCCTGATGTGGTTCTTCTTAATCCCTCGCTAGGGAAGAAAGCCATCAAAAGGGACGCGCTTTATTTACGAATTAGTAGCTTCTTAAAAATTAAAACTGTAGTTTTTATACATGGTTGGACCAATGAAGTTGCGATGTACTACGATAAAAACCCTTCCAAGTTCAATTCTATGTATCAAAAAGCTTGTGGGTTTTTGGTACTTGCCAATGATTTTAAACAAAAGCTAAGGTCGTGGGGAACCGATGCTCCCATATATTTAACAACTACGAAAGTAGATGACGACCTACTTTCGAATTTTGAATGGAAAGACCGACCCATAAACTCCAACATTTTGTTTTTGGCAAGAGTTGTAAAGGAAAAAGGTGTTTTTGTTTTAATTCATGCGTTCCAAATTCTGAAGAAAACATATCCCGAGTTACAACTTACTATAGCCGGGGATGGTTCGGCTCTAGCGGATGCTAAAGCCTATGTCTTGGAAAAAGAAATCAAAAATGTGAGATTTGTGGGTAGGGTCTCCGGTTCCCTTTTGGTCAAAGAATTTTTAAACAATAGTATCTACGTATTGCCCACCTCGCACGGGGAAGGAATGCCAACATCTGTTTTGGAGGCCATGGCTTTCGGCCAAGCAATAGTCACAACACCCATTGGTGGTGTTAAAGACTTTTTTGAAAATGATACCATGGGATATTTGATAGATTCTTACAATCCCGAGGATTATTCTAAAAAAATTTCGCTTCTAATTCAAAATCCAGAGCATCTTTCCAAAGTTTCCAATTTCAATTTCAACTATGCAAAGAACCATTTTATGGCCTCAAAAGTTGCCAAACAAGTTGAAGAGGCAATCCAAAAAATGGTAAGCAAGGATTAGCCTTGTAATCCGCTAAAAATGAAGACAATCGATTGAACATGGAGGTCAAAATAAATAAATAAACAATGCAATATTCCCTTCGATTGACTGTTTTAGGAGAGGATATTAAAAAGACTTAGGTTTAGTTTTGATTAGGTAGTCAACGAATATATTTAAATGGAAAAAAAAAGGGTTTTTGTTTTATTTGAAGACGATACGGAGATTCTTGGCAATGGACAGGGCCATGTAATGTATAGATTGTACCTCCCCGTATTACGATATGTGGAATTATTGAAAAAGTATCAAATCAAGTCAACATTCTATGTGGACATTGCACACTTGCTATTCCTCAGAAACCATGCAGCAATAAAAGATTTTGGCTTACAGGCTGACTTAATAGAAAAATCCATCCTGTATTTGTTGGAAAATGACATGGAAGTGCAGATGCATCTTCACTCACAATATGTAAACGCCACTTTGGAAAATGATAGAATAAAGGTTACCAATAAATGGAATATAGGTCAATTGACAGAAGTTGAACAAAAAGATTTGTTCCACAATGCATTTGAATGCCTTGAGTCAATCTTACAAAAATCCTCAAAGTCCAGGCCCCTAAGTTCTTTCAAAGGTGGCTCCTGGGGGCTACAACCTTTTAAAACACTCTATACCGAATTTAGAAAAATGGGGATAACCATTGTCTTTGGACCTGTTAAAGGATTAAAGGTAAATAGCTTAGGTATTGATTATTGCTCTTTGGAAAGCAATCAACATCCCTATTATTGTGACGTGTCGGATATCAATAAAATTGGAACCGAAAAGGAATTGATTGTGGTCCCAATGACACCAACTTATCTTAATTGGTTTGATTTAACTCGATATCTCATTCATCTTAAGTTCCAGGGTTTTCTAAAAAAATTTGATAAACAGTTAGATTTAGGAAATGAGGTGGCCAAGATCAAGTTCTTTAACCCACTAGCTGGAAAGGACAAGTTGAAAATGTCACTTCGGCCTTTTCAAACACATCTTAAAATAAACGCTCAGCCTTTTTGGTATTTAAAAAAGACCTTTCGAAGATCTTACAACGCTATTCTGAAAAATGAGCATGAGTTTAAACTGATAGTTGTAGAAACTCACACAAAGGATTTTAAGAACAACTTTGTAGATATTGAGAGATTTTTCGAATTTTTGACAAAAGAATATCCCAATATTGAGTATATCACAAGTTCTCAATTGTTTGGCCAATTGGAAGATGGAAGTCTGAATCCGTTGCTAAAAAAATGATATTCATTTATTATACTACCGGTGCGCATGTCGGTTTTGGAACCACGGTAAACCATATGAAATAACTGGAATGGGAATTTTAACAATTGTACTCTTAAATATTTATGGATAACCTAGAATTATCATTTAAAAAACTTAAATCCTACTGCGAAAGTGAGCGTTTCAAAGGATGGGATCCTTATGATGGACTAAATTCCAAGGTGTTCCAATCTTTACCTATTAAATACTGGGACCTGGCACGTCTTGCTTGGATACAGGGGTTTAAACGATCACCAATAAATTTCAGAAAACTATTATTGGTTCCCAAGGAATATAACGCTAAGGGAATTGCCTTGTTTTTATCAGGATACTGTAATCTTTATTCCATCTCCGAAAAAGGCAATACCATTTATGGCACAAAAGAGTCTTTAAAAGCTCAAATCGTACAATTGGCAAATCTCTTGCTCGAACTGAAAAACACTCATTACAGCGGGGCATGTTGGGGATACAACTTTGACTGGCAGGCCAGAAGACTTTTCCTTTTTAAGAAAAATACCCCTACCGTAGTGGCAACTTCGTTTTGTGTTGAAGCTCTTTTGAAAGCATATGAAATTACCAAGACAGAAGCTTATTTACAAACTGCAATATCAGCAGCCAATTTTGTCTTGAAAGATTTAAATCGAACAGAATTTAAATCGGGATTTCTTTTTTCTTATGCACCTATGAATGGAAACAATACTGTTTTCAATGCAAGCTTATTGGGTGCCAAGACCTTAATCCAGATTTACAAATACGAAAAAGATCCAATATTAAAAGATACCGCCAAAAAAACTGTTGCAGCTTGCTGCGAAGCTCAAAATATGGATGGTTCCTGGGTATATGGAATGCTACCTGTGCAAAGTTGGATAGACAGCTTCCATACTGGTTACAACTTGGAGGCAATTTACTGCTATCAGAATGAAACAGGTGATAATCAATTCCAAAAGTACTTGGACAAGGGTCTGGATTACTATTATGACCGCTTTTTTTTGGAAGATGGTACTCCCAAATACTACCATGATAAAACTTATCCAATCGACATACATTG
>JBCCUY010000249.1:0-5377 GCA_039196145.1 Bacteroidota bacterium | reverse complement strand
TTTAGAACTTCATTTAAGAAATGGAGAAAGTCGTTCCAAGGCGGACAGGATTAATTTTCACTACATATTTCTTCGGTACTGACCTCCAACTTGAAACAGGGAGTGCGTAATTTGTCCTAGTGAGCAGTACTTGCATACTTCCATTAAGCGCTCAAAAATATTTTCATTCCGTACAGCGGCATCCTGTAGTTCACGTAATTGCCCATGTGCCTCCTCAATATTTCCTTCGTGCAGATTCTTCAAGGTCTTTATTTGATCCTGCTTTTCCTCCTCGGTAGCCCTTATAACTTCTGCGGGCAAAACCGTTGGCGAACCTTTGGAACTCAAGAAAGTGTTCACCCCAATAATAGGATAAGCGCCCGTATGCTTTAAGGTTTCATAATGCAAGCTTTCTTCTTGGATTTTAGAGCGCTGGTACATGGTTTCCATAGCCCCCAATACTCCACCACGTTCGGTAATCCTGTCAAACTCCAGAAGAACAGCTTCCTCCACCAAATCGGTAAGCTCTTCAATAATAAAAGACCCCTGCAACGGATTTTCATTCTTTGCCAATCCCAGTTCCTTATTGATGATCAGCTGAATTGCCATGGCCCTTCGTACAGATTCCTCAGTGGGGGTGGTAATGGCCTCATCATAGGCGTTGGTATGCAAGGAGTTGCAATTGTCATAAATGGCATAAAGTGCCTGAAGCGTGGTCCGAATGTCATTGAAATCTATTTCTTGGGCATGGAGACTCCTCCCCGAAGTCTGAATGTGGTATTTCAACATCTGAGCCCTTGGATTGGCCCCATATTTCTCCTTCAGCGCCTTTGCCCAAATTCTACGGGCAACCCGACCGATTACCGCATATTCTGGATCTACCCCATTGGAAAAGAAGAAAGATAAGTTTGGCCCAAACTTATTGATATCCATTCCCCTACTCAAGTAATATTCCACATAGGTAAACCCATTGGACAAGGTAAACGCCAATTGTGTTATAGGGTTGGCACCGGCCTCGGCAATATGATAGCCGGAAATGGACACGGAATAAAAATTGCGAACTTGATGTTCAATAAAGTATTCTTGAACGTCACCCATCAATCGCAGGGCAAACTCCGTAGAAAAAATACAAGTGTTTTGCGCCTGATCCTCTTTTAGGATGTCCGCCTGTACCGTCCCCCTTACCTGACCCAAGGTCTCCGTTTTGATGTTGTTATAAACATCGGCCGGCAACACTTGATCACCTGTTACGCCTAGAAGCATAAGTCCCAAACCATCGTTTCCCTCTGGTAATTCCCCTGAGTATTGGGGTCTTTCCACTTTCCTCTTCTTGTAAATTCCAACAATTTTCCGCTCTACCTCCTTTTCAAGGCCATTCTGCTTGATGTACTTCTCACAGTTTTGATCTATGGCAGCATTCATGAAAAATCCGAGAAGCATGGGTGCAGGCCCATTGATGGTCATACTCACCGAGGTCATCGGATCACTTAAATCAAATCCAGAGTACAGTTTTTTGGCATCATCCAAACAACATATGGAGACACCCGCATTACCGATCTTACCATAAATATCAGGTCGGTGGTCAGGATCGTTCCCATACAAGGTAACAGAATCGAATGCCGTGGACAAACGCTTGGCCGGCATGTCCAAACTCACATAATGGAAACGACGATTTGTACGCTCCGGGCCACCTTCCCCAGCAAACATCCGGGTTGGATCTTCGCCTTCCCTTTTAAAGGGATATAGTCCGGCAGTGTATGGGAACTCTCCGGGCACATTTTCCTGTAAAGTCCAACGAAGGATATCTCCCCAGGCACTGTACTTGGGCAGGGAAACCTTTGGAATTTTACTATGGGACAAGGATTCGGTATGGGTCTGTATTTTTATTTCCTTGTCCCGCACTGCGAAAGCATAAACCTCCGATCTATATCGGTCCACCTTTCCGTGCCATTTTATAAGGGTCTCCCAATTATGGGGATCTAAATTCATTTTAACCCGATCAAATTCCTTCGTCAAAAGCTCAAGAAAGACTGCGTCATCGGCTTTTTTTAGGTTCGACTGAAGCTTCGCTTCATCCAATCCGGATTTTGATAAAACATCTGTTAGTGCGCGGGTCTCTTCCAAATCCAAAAGCGATGTAATGGTCATGAAAATCCCATAGAGTTTTTGTGCAATCTTACTTTGTTTGTCAACCAAGCTATCATAAGAACGGTTGGTCTCGGCAATTTCCGATAGATAGCGGGTGCGTGCTGGAGGAATCACGTACACCTTTTCACTCATTTCATTACTTATTTCAAAGCTGGAAATGAGTTTTGATTTAGCCTTGTTCACCAAGGTATCCATAACCACCTTGTAGAGTTGGTTCATCCCAGGGTCATTGAATTGCGAAGCAATGGTGCCAAAAATAGGCAGCTCCTCTTCTTTGGCATCCCAAAGTCCATGATTGCGCATGTATTGTTTTTTCACGTCACGAATCGCATCCAGAGCACCTCTTTTGTCAAACTTGTTTATCGCAACCACGTCGGCGAAATCCAACATATCAATCTTTTCCAACTGTGTAGCAGCACCAAATTCCGGGGTCATTACGTAAAGAGAAACATCACTATGTTCCAATATCTCAGTATCTGATTGACCTATTCCAGAAGTTTCCAGGATGATCAGGTCAAATTTGGCCGCTTTAAGTACTTGAACCGCTTCGGATACATGTTTGGACAGGGCCAAGTTGGATTGTCGCGTGGCCAATGAGCGCATATAAACCCTCTCGTTATTTATGGCGTTCATCCTAATGCGATCTCCCAGCAAGGCCCCTCCGGTTTTTCTTTTGGATGGGTCCACGGAGATAATGCCAATATGCTTATCCTCAAAATCATTCAAAAAACGGCGAACTAGCTCATCCACCAAACTTGATTTACCAGCGCCACCGGTCCCAGTTATGCCCAATACAGGAACTTTTCCTATTTGGTTTTCGATTTTTCCCTGATAGGTCTCAAAATCCGAATGCCTGTTTTCCGCTAAAGAAATCAACCTGGAAAGTGTATTGACCTGTTTTTGGCCCAGTAGGTTTTCCAAAGTACTTTCTTTGGGAATTTTCAAATCAGGAACCGGATGATCACATCGCATTACCAAATCATTGATCATCCCCTGCAATCCCATTTCCCTTCCATCATCAGGTGCATAGATGCGTTCAATCCCATAGTCCATCAAGGCCTTGATTTCAGATGGCAAAATAACACCTCCACCACCGCCAAAAATTTTAATATGACCCGCGCCCCTTTCCTGTAGTAAATCATACATATACCTGAAATACTCGTTATGACCTCCTTGGTATGAGGTCATTGCTATGGCACTGGCATCTTCTTGTATGGCACAGTCCACTACCTCAGAAACGCTTCGGTCATGCCCAAGGTGAATGACCTCGACCCCAGTGGATTGGATAATCCGTCTCATAATATTGATGGCCGCATCATGTCCGTCAAACAGCGATGCTGCCGTTACAATTCTAATCTTATGCTTGGGCTGATAGGGCTTAGATTGTTCCATTGGCAATAAAGGGTCAATATTAGGCTTGCAATTTACAGAAAATGCAGGCTAAAATCAGTTTTGTTTCGAATTATATAAAAATTGTTGCCAGTAAGCCTTGCTTTTTTGGAATATCATAATTTTACCATGTTAATTTTGCTTCATGAAGCTTACTGTACTTATCCATTGCGAAGACCAACCGGGGATTATTAGTTCCGTTACCCAATTCATTCATGGTAAAAATGGTAACATCATTTATCTAGACCAACATGTGGATAAGGAAGCTGGTGTGTTTTTTATGCGTTTGGAAAGTGAGTTTGACAACTATTTGGAGCTGGACCTTTTTAAAGATAGTTTTGAACAACAATTGGCAAGGTCTTATGGAATGGAATGGGATGTGTTTGAAGATGGCTACAAGCCAAAAATGGCCGTCTTTGTTTCCAAATACAACCATTGCCTCTATGATTTGTTGAGCCGCCACAATTCTGGAGAGCTGGAGGTGGATATCCCATTTATTCTAAGCAACCATCCAGATTTAAAATATATCGCGGACCAGTTTCAAATTCCATACCTCCATGTTCCATTTACCAAAGATATTCGGGAAAGTGCAGAAGTGGAACAATTGAGACTTTTAGCAGAACACCAAGTGGATTTTATTGTTCTGGCCAGATACATGCAGATTGTATCCCCAAAAATCATAGATGTTTTCCCTCACAGAATCATCAATATCCATCACTCCTTTTTACCAGCTTTTGCGGGAGCCAAACCCTATCATGCCGCTTTTGAACGGGGGGTTAAAATCATTGGTGCTACCAGCCATTATGTGACCGCCGAACTGGATGCAGGTCCGATTATCGAGCAGGATGTTACCACAGTGTCCCATACCCATGCCATAAAAGATTTTATAGCCAAGGGACGGGATTTGGAGAAAATCGTACTCGCACGTGCCGTTCATCTTCATGTGGCCCGAAAGACCATAGTCTACAATAACAAAACCGTGATTTTTTCGTAAAATTCTGTTTCTCAGCTGGGTTTTCTGAAGTTTCGGTGTAAATTCACTACAACTATAAAACACAGAAACATGAAACGAATACTGTTATGCATTCTGGTATTTCAGCTGGTAAGCTGTACCGAATTGCAACAAGTTGTAAACCAACTTCCACAGGGAACAACTATTGGCGATGGGGAAATAGCGCAAGCATTGCGGGATGCCCTAAACCTCGGAATTGAAAAACAGGTAAACAAATTGGGCCTTAAAGACGGATTCTTTAAAAATGAACTGGTCAAGATTTTTTTGCCGGAAGAATTGAAGAAAGTCGACAAAACTTTAAGGGACATTGGCCTGGGGAACTTGGCGGACGAGGGACTCCGTATCTTGAATCGAGCAGCAGAGGATGCCGTAAAAGAGGCAACGCCCATTTTTGTTGATGCGGTCAAAGGAATTTCCTTTGCCGATGCGCGACAAATACTTTTAGGAAGTGATACTGCCGCCACGAGCTATTTGCAGCGCACCACACAAACCAAATTATACGATAAATTTAATCCAGTTATCGAACGTTCTTTCAAAAAAGTAGGGGCCGACCAAATCTGGAGAAATATCATTAATAAATACAATAGTTTGCCTATGACCAATGACGTAAATCCGGATTTAACGGACTACACTACGAAGGAAGCTTTGGACGGGGTTTATAAAATGATAGCTGTAGAAGAGCAAGAAATTAGGACAAAAATCTCATCAAGGACAACAGATTTGTTAAAGAAGGTGTTTGCTTTGCAAGATAAATGATAAAATTTTCATAATAATGTAATAACTATAAAGTTTTATCGTTATAATCACAACAAAGAAAGACAATTATAACAAATTCCTAAAGTTAATTTA
>JBCCUY010000248.1:0-5393 GCA_039196145.1 Bacteroidota bacterium | reverse complement strand
ATGAAAAAGAGTAACCTCATTTTGACCGGGGCCCTGGTTTCCCTTTTCTTTTTTACGTTGCTGTTTCAGCTAACGGTACATAGCCATGTAAAAAGAGAAAAAGCAACCATAAAACCTGTTGAAATACTGACACAGAATAGAGAAGTTGACCACTTCAACTCCATTACGGTAGATGGACGGGTCACTGTTGTTTTTACCCAAAACCTTGAAACAAGTATACAACTAAAGGCACCCAATTACTTTATTGATTCCGTAAACACCAGGGTTCAAGACAAAGGCTTGCATATAAGCTTGGGCAAGGGTCTAAAAAGAAAGGATAGTGCTGTAATCCATGTCGGTAATTCCACCCTGGCCAGTTTACTGCTCCAATCCAAAGCCACCTTTCTATCGGTGGGCGAACTAACGGGAGATTCCTTATCCCTTGAATTTAAGGATGAGAGTACGGCCGATATACAACTGAATTATAATACGATACAGTATTCAAACTCTTCTTCGGGGCAAATCAACCTGGAAGGAAACTTAACAAAGATCAAATTAAAGGAACACATGAAAGAATAAGCCACACATCAAAAAACGAACAATCATCAATCATCAATCAAGATTCATCAATCAAAAAACGAGCAGTCATGAAATCAACCACTGTTTTAGGTTCTTTGGAACCTCCAAAAAGACCACCTAAGTTTAGACTATGGTTAATGCGAGGTCTTTATTTTCTAACTTTTATTGGCTTGGCCTATGAGACCTGGGAATATTTACTTTTTCCATCAGAACCCCTAGATTATTTAAACGGGGTCGCCTTTAGCTTTTGGGCTGCCTATGCAACCTTAATGGGAATAGGAATTCGATATCCCCTTAAAATGTTACCGCTGATTTTCTTACAGTTGACTTACAAAGCCATTTGGGCCTTAACGGTCTATCCTCCCATGAAAGCCCTGGGAACCCTCACTCCAGCAGGAGAATCCTTCTATGGCATTTGTATTACTGCAGTGATTATAGACATTTTGGTCGTCCCATGGGGATATGTGTTTCAGGCCTACATAAGGCCCTTCTTTAAACTAAAAAGGGAACAGGTTTAATAGCTGTTACAATCATCAATCATTTTTATTCATCAATCAAAAAACGAACAATCATGAAAACGAATCAACAAATCGGAAGAATTATTGGCTTCCTATTGCTCATTATCATAGCCCTGGGCATTCCATCAGTAATTTTTAGGGGCCTCTCTTCTTCCTTGGTCAACTCTTCCAGCTTTTTGTCCCTGGTTTCAGAAAACGCTATGGAAATGAGAATCGCCGTGCTCCTCGATATTATCGTCAGTCTACTTTGGATTACCGTAGCGGCCTTTGTCTTTCCTTATCTAAAGAAATTCAACAATCGGTTGGCTTTGGCCTATATGGCCATATGGAGCGTATACTTTGGTGTTATCATCTTCAGCAATATCAGTCATTTATCATTGATTTCATTGAGTCAGGAATTCGAGTCTATGAACCAGCTCAATTTGGAATATTTCACTTTGGTCGGGCGACTAAAAGTGGATGATTACTTTTGGGCCCATTTCTTTGGAATCATGCTCTATGCTTCCGCTGCCTTTATTTTCTATTACTTTTTATTCCGCAAAAGATATGTGCCTCGGTTTTTATCGGTTTGGGGCATGGTAGCTATCTTCATAGTTTTTGTAGCCTGTTGGTTGAATATTTTCGACGTCAATATCAGCTTTCACTTTTTTAGCCAAAACGGACTTCACATGATCATTCTTATGGGATGGCTGGTGGCCAAGGGTTTCTCGGATTCCACGGAGTCCAAAAAAGAGGATGAATAGTCCTTTCTTCTCTCAGTTTAAACTTTAAAACAAACTATCATGAATTCAACTTCAAATACTATACAACATCGGGTTAACAATCTTAGATTACCAAATAAATTACTTTCACTTTCCGTGGAATTTTGGTTTATCGTAGCGGTCATCGGCCAGTGGATTTTTGCCTTTTATGTCGCTCTATTTTATGGCGGAGCGGCCATAGACGGCGATTTTATGCGATGGAACAGGGTCTTACCCCATGGTTATGTTGAAGGGGAAACTATGGGAAACATTGCTGTGGGCATACATCTTTTGTTTGCCGTAATCGTCATGGTGGGAGGTCCGCTACAGTTTGTCCCAAAACTAAGAACCAAATTTCCCATTTTCCATCGCTGGAATGGCCGATTCTATCTAAGTGCGGCTCTGCTTATCAGTCTGAGCGGAGTTTATATGGTCATCACCAAAGGAACCATAAGTGGTCTGGTTGGAGATATCAGTGTTGGTCTTAATGGAATCCTGATCATGTGGTTTGCCATAATGGCTTTGCTAAGGGCGGTGCAGCGTAACTTTCAATCGCACCGGAAATGGGCACTTCGGTTGTTCCTGGTCATGGCCGGCGTATGGTTTTTTAGAATCGGGCTTATGTTTTGGCTTTTCGTTCACGGCAGGCCTGTGGGGTTTGATCCGGAAACGTTCCGGGGGCCATTTCTAGTGGCTTTGGGATTTGGACAATATTTGGTTCCCTTGCTGGTCTTGGAACTTTATTTTGCCGCTCAAAAATCCAAATTGGGGTTGGCTAAAATAAGCATGGCCGCAGCACTTGTTCTGCTATCGGTAACTACCGCTTTGGGAACATTTGCCGCGACCATGGGAATGTGGCTTCCTAGGATAAGTTAAATCCCACTATTTGCTCAAATACATTTTTCTACGGGAGTATAGGTTGTAGAAATCATCATCCTTCAAGCTGTCGATAAACAAGATGCTTTCTCCCGTACTTTTCATTTCCGGACCCAAATTTTTGTTCACATTGGGGAATTTGTTGAATGAAAATACCGGTTGCTTGATCGCGTATCCGTCCAGATGTGGGTTGAAATCGAAATCCTTGATTTTCTTCTCTCCCAACATCACCTTAGTGGCAAAATTTACATAAGGTTCTCCATAGGCCTTCGCAATAAATGGAACTGTTCTGGATGCCCTTGGATTGGCCTCGATGATGTATACGGTGTCATCCTTGATCGCAAACTGGATGTTGATCAATCCAACCGTATTCAAGGCAAGGGCAATCTTTTTGGTATGATCCTTAATTTGCTGCATAACGAATTCCCCGAGATTGAACGGTGGTAAGGTTGCATTGGAATCCCCAGAGTGAATCCCACAAGGTTCAATATGCTCCATGATTCCAATGATGTAGATCTCTTCGCCATCACAGATAGCATCTGCCTCGGCTTCAATAGCACCATCCAAATAATGGTCCAATAAAAGCTTGTTGTTTGGAATACTTCGGAGCAGGTCCACCACATGTGCCTCCAATTCTTCTTTATTGATGACAATCTTCATTCCCTGACCTCCCAAAACATAAGATGGCCTTACCAACAACGGAAAATTAAGTTCATCAGCCAATTCTAGGGCCTCATCAGCGGTTTCAGCTACGCCAAATCGTGGATACGGAATGTTGTTTTCTTTTAGCAAGGTGGAAAAGCTTCCCCGGTCTTCAGCCAAATCCAATGACTCAAAGCTGGTTCCGATGATATTAATACCATATTTATCCAGTTTTTCAGCCAGTTTCAAAGCGGTTTGTCCACCCAACTGTACTATGACGCCTTCTGGTTTTTCATGACGGATGATGTCGTAGATATGTTCCCAAAATACCGGTTCAAAATAAAGCTTGTCCGCGGTATCAAAATCTGTGGAAACTGTTTCTGGGTTACAGTTGATCATGATGGTCTCGTAACCGCATTCAGCTGCCGCCAATACGCCATGGACACAACAGTAGTCGAATTCAATCCCCTGGCCTATTCGGTTAGGCCCTGAGCCAAGAACAACAATTTTTTTACGGTCCGTCACCTCACTGTCATTTGCCACAAAACGCTCACCGTCTGCTGTTTCAATTTCTTCCTCAAAGGTGGAATAGTAATATGGCGTCATGGCCTTAAACTCAGCGGCACAAGTATCTACAAGCTTATACACTCTGTTGATTCCCAGTAAGGTGCGTTTCTTATGGACTTCGCTTTCATAGCAATCCAACATATGGGCAATCTGGCGATCTGCAAAACCTTTTTGCTTAGCCTCCAATAAAAGGTCCTTGGGCAGACTTTCCACGGTATATTTTGAAATTTCCTGTTCCAGATAGTGCAATTCCTCATATTGTTTTAAGAACCACATGTCTATCTTGGTAATATCATGGATGGTTTTGAGCGGTATCCCTAATTGGATAGCGTCATAGATTACAAACACCCTATCCCAACTTGGAACTCTTAGTTTTTGAATGATTTTGTCGTAGTCCTTATATCCTTTGCCATCGGCGCCCAATCCATTTCGTTTAATCTCCAGGGATTGTGTTGCCTTGTGCAATGCTTCTTGGAATGAGCGACCAATTCCCATTACCTCACCAACTGATTTCATTTGTAGCCCCAACGTCCTATCGGAACCTTCAAACTTATCAAAGTTCCATCTTGGAATCTTTACGATGACATAATCCAAAGTGGGCTCAAATAAAGCGGAGGTAGATTTGGTAATCTGGTTGTCCAACTCATCTAAGGTATAGCCGATGGCCAATTTGGAAGCAATCTTTGCAATTGGGTATCCAGTGGCCTTGGAAGCCAAAGCCGATGAACGGGAAACCCTTGGGTTGATCTCGATGGCAATAATATCTTCCTTTTCGTCTGGGCTGACAGCAAATTGCACGTTACATCCCCCCGCAAAATCGCCAATACTCCGCATCATGTGAATGGCCATGTCCCGCATACGCTGGTAGGTGCGGTCTGAAAGAGTCATTGCCGGTGCCACGGTAATGGAATCCCCAGTGTGAATACCCATAGGGTCCATGTTTTCTATGGCACAAATAATAACTACATTGTCGTTTTTATCACGAAGCAGCTCTAGCTCGTATTCTTTCCACCCCATAAGAGCCTTGTCTATCATGACCTCATGGATAGGAGAGACTTCCAAAGCCCGACTCAAAAGCTCATCAAAATCCTCAGGGTCATGCACTATGGAAGCACCTGCGCCACCCAAAGTAAAAGAAGCCCTGATTACCAGTGGAAAACCAAATTCCTGGGCAATTTCCTTTCCTTTCAAAAAAGAAGTAGCGGAAGCCTGGGGAGGCATTCCAATTCCGATTTTAAGCATCAATTCCCGGAACTTTTCCCTATCCTCGGTGATATTGATGGCATCAATGTCCACCCCGATGATTTCAACACCAAAATCCTCCCAGATTCCTTTTTCGTCTGCTTCAATACACAGGTTCAGGGCAGTTTGCCCACCCATGGTAGGCAATACGGCGTCTATATTGGGGTGATTCTTAAGAATCTCAATTATTGACCTGGTATTTAAGGGTTTTAAGTATACGTGATCCGCCATGGCGGGATCGGTCATAATT
>JBCCUY010000247.1:0-5426 GCA_039196145.1 Bacteroidota bacterium | reverse complement strand
TCCTAACTTTTTAGCATACAGCATTATCCTCTCACATCCGCTATAGAAGCGCCATAATTGATGTGAAGTATATTTCCATTAGGTGTTACCAAAGCTGGGACTGATTTTACGCCCATCCCCTCCGCTTCATTTATTCTGGAACGTTCTTCACCTATATTTACAACTGACACGGACTCTGAACCCATTAGTTGAATAATTTCCTGCTCCGCACTAACACATACGGGACAACCGGCATGATAAAAAATAGATTTACTCATTTTGACTTACATTTTAAGTTTATTGCACTATTGCTTTGCAAATATAGTAAGGATTCCTAATTATACAAATTAAAAAAATTATAGCCCTTCTATAGCATTATCCAAACGAGCTTGAATTCTTGGGTCCGTACAGTTGATAAGAAGTGAGATCACAAGTCCTGATTTAGGGAATACAAAAAAATTGGAGTACGCCCCAACACTGTTTCCGATATGGCCAACAAAGTTTCTTCCCAAGCTATCCTGACTTACCTGAAAGCCCAATCCATAGTAGGTGGGATTCCCGTTCACTAGTTGGGACGCAAGCAACTGGTCCCACTGTTTATTACCTAAAAGGCGCCTATTTAGTACACCAGTCCCAAGTTTGGCAATATCCCCGCTCGTTGACAAATACCCCCCTCCGGCAATCTTATAGTGATTATCCACAGTGGTTGCCGCCTTCATCCTAATTTTATTTTTTGTGTAGAATTCTGCCTTATAGAGCCCCTTAGCCATAATCGCATCTTTCTGTTCCTTGAGGGCATCCGGGGTAAATGTATTCTCCATCCCGAGAGGAGCTAGAACTTTTCTCGTTACATATTGGTCAAAAGAAACACCGCTTGCTTCTTGCATGGCCAAAGAGAGTAGTACAAAATCATAGCTATTGTATAAGTATCCCGTACCTGGCTCAAATTCCAAAGGGTCGCTTTTGAATACTTCAAGGCCATCCTTTATGGACATCGGACTGTTTAGAGCGAATTCTTTACCTCGGTACCCCCGAATTCCCGCTGTATGGCCCGCCAGTTGCCGCAGGGTCATATTGAACTTCTTTTTGGGATAATACGGCAGATATTTATACACTGAATCGTCCCAATCCAAAATCCCTTCTTCAACCATTTTGGCGAAAGCCAATCCAGTGATGCATTTGGAAACGCTCGCAATTCTGAAAATGGTGTGTTTGGGATCTACGGATATTTTATTTTCCAGATTGGCGTATCCATAACCTTTTTGAAGTAAAATTTCATTACCCCTTGAAATGGTCACCGCTAAGCCTGGCACTTTTTCCTCAACGGCCAGATTGTGAAAAATGGCATCGGCTTTTTCCACACCTGTGAGGTTTTCAATTCTCCTATTCCCAGACTTGTCAAAAAGTCCCTTTAAATATGTCAACAGTCCTCCCAATCTCTAATTTGTTTCCCGAACATAAAAAGAATTCAAAAGAACAAAAAATGCGTGTAGCTTGAAATCCGCAAGAATGGACAAGCACCCGCCTGCTTTTACCTATACATTTGTTACCATAATAGTAAACTAATGCCAGAAAAAAAGAGCAACAAAACCCTATATCACCAAAAACTCAATCGGGTGGTGGACTATATCCACAACCACTTGGATGAAAAAATTGAGGTGAAAAAATTGGCTGAATTGTCCCATTTCTCTCCCTTTCATTTTCATAGGATCATTCGAGCGCTTTTGGGCGAACCCGTTGGTGCATACATTACTAGGGTAAGACTGGAGGCCGCAGCCAAAATGATACGCTACAGCCCACTTTCCATAGAAGAGATTGCATATAATATCGGTTATGATGCTCCTTCATCACTCACAAAAGCATTTAAACAGCACTTCGGGATAACCCCTACATCCTATCGAAAGAACAGCACTTGGAACATTCAAAACATACATATCATGGAAACAACATCATTGAGTATTAAAAAACCTAAAATTGTCGACATTGAAGACAAAAACTGTATTTACCTTACCCTAAAGGGAGCATACCAAAAATTGGATTATCCTGCTGCCTGGGCCACGCTGTGGAGAGAGGTCAAAAAGCAAAAGCTTTTTACAGCTGGTATAGAACATCTTGGTCTCCCCTACGATGATCCCAAAGTAACAGAAGAAAACAACATAAGGTATGATGCCTGCCTGATCATTCACAAAAAAGCGCAGCCGGCAGGAAAAGTAGGCACGAAGATTTTAAAAGGAGGAAAATATGCAGTTTTTCATTATCAAGGCAGTTATACCCATCTTAGCGAGGTTTATAACCATATTTTTAACACTTGGTTGTTAGACAGCGAATTTGAACTTAGGGATGAGCCCGTACGCGAAAAATATCTGAACAACGCCGAAAAGACAGAGGAGCACAAGCTAAAAACCGAGATTTACATTCCGATCAAATAAATCAGTCCCTGAAAATCAACCGTCCGTTAAAGAGTTCGTCCACTTCGATTTCCGGCGGGCGGTTGCTGCCAATCACATCTCCAGTGCCACGAATTACCCCCGTTATTCTTTGCTGTGGATTCACAAAAACATCATTGGAGCCCCTATGGTTGACATTTACATTTTGAGCAACTAAATTCTCAGCCTCAATTCTAGAGTCGCCAGCAGCAATGGTAACATTAAAGTTATTAGTTACACCGGATACTTTGAAGTAAGCTATAGAATTGGTAACGATTACCACTGTCTCGGCATTGACCTCCAAATCAAATGAACCGTCCGTTGTTTCAGTTTCTTGATTGGAAAAGCTCTCAGATGCAAGTTGCAGAGAAGGATAGTTAAGTACGCCATCACTTGAAATCAGTAGTCCGGTGCTGCTTCGTATCTCTGTGATATTTGGAGAGGTAACGTAAATTGTGGTCAAACCGTAATCCCGAATGAAATTGCAACCATTTTCGTTGCGAACAATGAGTCTGCCATCTTCTACCGAGGCGGTTACCTCATTTTGAAGAAATTCCCCCGTTTCTATCTCAACCTGTTGTTCTTCTCCATCCTTGATGACGAGATTGATATTTTCAAAAACTGTTATCCGGGAAAAATCGGTAACCTCCACGGTTCGTCGAGTCAAGTCTCCCGCCCTTTGAAAGCAGTCCGGTACATTTTCCTCATTACAGGCCATGTTTATAAGGCATAGTCCTAAAAGCACGATATACTGCCAAAAAACTTTGGCGCTCATCTGAAAGCAATAGATTGACCGTCTAACTCTGAACATGATATATCTATAGTCTAATTCCAATTCCAAATTCTACAGTTTCCGCTTTGGCGCCATGTGACTTTAGGGTGATGGCCCCAAACCATTTATCTCCGAAATAGCGTTTCAGACCAATTCGATTATAAACCCTTCCCTCAAAATCGAAGGGGTAGTATACGTAATAGCCCAATTGGGTTTCAAAACTCATTTTATTGATGAACAATTCGTGCCCAACAAATACCCCAACTCTTTTAAAGTCGGTATCCGGTGCAACTCCCAATTCGGGAAAGGAAATAGACTGAAAACGAATCAATTCCTTTAAAAAATTGGAAAAAAACGCATCTACCCCCAGTTGTAAAGCACTTTTTCGTCCCAATCGTTTATCGGCATAAGCAGACAAAATCCAAAAACCATAGCGCCCTGATTTAATGACATCGCTTTCATTTACACCGGTTCTGAAAGCTAGGTTATACCTGATAGGTTCTTCCACCTTTTCTTTGGCTTCAGGTTTTATATAGTCATAGGTCAAATCTTTATCCAAGTCATAGGTCAAACCCAAATTCAGTGCAAAAGTATTGGTGGAAGTGTTTGGCGCTTTAAAATTGGCATTAGAGTAATGTATCAGTGAAATTCCTGCCTTGACTCCAAAACCTTTGAGGAGATTTTCCTTTTGGTAGTTGAACATCACCATAGTTGAACTCAGCAAATGGGTGCCATAGGCGTTGTTCCTAAAGTTGGTGTTTTTATCGTAGGGATTGGTGTTATAAGCTACACCCTGGCCAATCCTAAATTGTACCTTTCTTTTGAAAAAATAGAAATTGTAGTGGGCGTACAGCCCAAAATGCTCTCCAAGGGTGGCATTATTCATGTTTTGGTAAATAAAGGAAAGTCCAGTATCTGGATAGCCATATAACGATTCCCATTCCTCATGCCCAAAACGTTTCCTATTGAACCCCAAAATCACACCATCAGGGTGGGCCGAAATCAAATGGGAGATGTCCGGATTATGAAGTAAAATGGAGCCATAAAACTGACTGGCATCCAGAACATATTTTTTTGGCATCCCGGAATTTTGGGAAATTCCTTGATTTACTACAAACCCAATAACGAGGTTTAAAAGAAGTAGGCGCTTCATGAGGCGCTAAAATAGCCCTTTTTTGAATGAAGGCTGGAATTAAATTGTATTTCGAATTGGATTGGAGGGCTTTAGAAAATCTCCCCAGCAATCGCCTTGATATTGTCCGATTTTCCCATGGAATAATAATGCAAAACGGGGACACCAGCTTCCTTTAGCTCTTTGGACTGCTGAATACACCACTCAACCCCAACTTGCCGTACTTCCTTGTTGTTTTTGCATTTTTCCACTGCATCAATCAAATCTTCTGGAATATCCACCCTAAACACTTGAGGCAGCAACTGTAAATGTCGTTTTACTGCGATGGGCTTAATCCCTGGAATAATGGGAACATCTATCCCCATATTTCTGGCTTCCTCGACAAATTCAAAGAATTTTTGATTGTCAAAGAACATTTGTGTCACCACGTAGTCCGCTCCTAACTCCACTTTTTGTTTGAGACGCTTCAAATCTGATTTTAGGGATGGGGCTTCCATATGTTTTTCTGGGTAACCAGCTACACCCACGCAAAAATTAGCACAATTGTCCGTCTCGATGACCTCATGCAGATAATTGCCCTTATTCAATTGTTGAATTTGTTTCACCAAATCCGAGGCATATTTATGCCCACCAGAGGTGGGCTCAAAATATTTTTCTTCTTTCATAGCATCCCCTCGCAATGCCATTACATTGTCTATCCCCAAATAATGGCAGTCCACCAAAAGATACTCCGTTTCCTCACAGGTAAAACCACCACATAGCACATGCGGAACGGTGTCGACATCATATTTATGTTTGATAGATGCGCAAATACCCAAGGTTCCTGGGCGCATACGCGTCAATTTTTTATCCAAAAGACCCTCCCGGTCGATATAGACAAACTCCTCTCTTGATGTGGTGACATCAATAAATGGAGGCTTAAACTCCATTAAAGGGTCAATATTGTTATACAACTCTTGAATGCTCCTACCTTTAACGGGTGGGATAATCTCAAAACTAAAAAGAGTCTCCCCTTTTGCTGCTTTTATATGGTCAGTTACTTTCATTAATGTTTAATTTTCAAGTAGATTTGGTGCGAGCAATTAATCGTCTTATTCATTGTTTATTCAGTTTGGTT
>JBCCUY010000246.1:0-5443 GCA_039196145.1 Bacteroidota bacterium | reverse complement strand
GTCAACAGGAGTGAAATTAGCCACCTTTGGTCTTCCAAAACGAAGTTAAACCGGACCTTCATGCTCTGCAATGGCAATGGTAGCTGCCTTGGTCTGGTTGAAGTCACACGGATTGATGACCGTCATTCCCGGAAGCATTTTCATCATACCCACATCCTCAAGAATTTGGTGGGTAGCCCCATCTTCTCCCAAGGTAAGCCCCGCATGAGAAGCGCATATCTTAACATTTTTTCCCGAATAGGCGATGGACTGTCTAATCTGGTCATAAACCCTTCCTGTGGAAAAATTGGCAAAAGTACCGGTAAAGGGAATCTTTCCGCCAATGGTAAGTCCAGCGGCAATCCCCATCATATTGGCTTCGGCAATTCCCACTTGAAAGAAACGCTCAGGGTTTTCGTCAATGAACGTTTGAATTTTTAGGGAACCCACCAAATCGGCGCAAAGTGCCACCACGTTTGGGTTGGTTCGACCCAATTCTGTCATTCCGGCACCAAAACCGCTTCTTGTATCCTGTTTTCCTTGGTCAGTATATTTTGTCATAATAATGTTATTCTAGCGTAAAATTGAGGTCTACGGTACCCGTTAGTTGTTCTTCTTTTATTCCTAAAAGTCGGAATTGCTCGTTTCCATCTTTATCCCTGGCATAGACTAATGCACCGTTTGGGATATCAACTTTGAATTTTTCACCAAGAGCGGCAGAAAATAGCTTTCCAAAATACGTATTGTAATCTAAATCGTAGGTGTCGTCAAAAGCGGCATATAGAATGTCATCCGGCTTATTGGCAGGTGCAATTTCATACACCCTGTATTCGGTGCCATTTATAGTTACGATTTCAGAAGTTGATTTTTTTACCAAAGCCGTTTCCTCCTTGGAGTCAAAGGACTTGTTTTGATTCATGAATGTTGTAAGGTCTACGTGCCCCCAAACCGTATTGTTATCTATCTGCATTTGCATCAACATGAAGTTGGTAGACATATCCAAGAATAGTTTACCGGACATGATGGCATTTTTATTGTTGCCGCCAAATTTGCGGAAAGAGTTCCTAAAACTTGATGTCACGGTCTTGGAGTCGGTAAACAGATATTGCCCTGCATTGCCTACCCTGATCCTAACCGTATCGTTGGATTTAGGAATTAAATAAGTTACTTGGTAGTCCAGTTTAAAGCTAAAGTTCTGGGAGAAGCATAAGCATGCCATTAAAAGCGTTGGAAATAATAGAAGTAACTTTTTCATGGTGGACGTTATCAATAATCGCCTAAAGTCTCTGGATTTTGCGCCAAAGCGGTCTCCAGCTGTTCATCACTTGGGGCCTTGCCATGCCATGCATGGGTATACATCATAAAATCAACCCCATTGCCCATTTCTGTGGTCATTACGACACAAACCGGTTTTCCTTTTCCAGTTCTACTCTTGGCTTCTTTTAGTCCGGCAATGACTTGTTCCAAGTCGTTCCCGTTTTCAATTTCCATAACATCCCAACCAAAAACCTTGAACTTTTCAGCTACATCGCCCAAGGGCAACACATCTTCCGTACCACCGTCAATCTGCTGACCATTTCTGTCTATGGTCGCAATTAAATTATCCACTTTGTTTCCGGCGGCGTACATAATGGCCTCCCAGTTCTGCCCTTCCTGAAGTTCACCATCCCCATGCAAACTGTAAACCAAATGATTATCCCCATTTAACTTTTTGGCCAATGCTGCGCCAACGGCCACGGACATACCTTGACCCAATGACCCAGAAGCCACACGTACGCCCGGCAGTCCTTCATGGGTTGTTGGGTGTCCTTGTAAGCGGGAATCTATCAGTCTAAATGTGTTTAATTCATCAACAGGGAAATAACCACGTCGCGCCAAAACGCTATAGAAAACAGGTGAGATATGACCATTGGAAAGGAAGAAAAGGTCTTCACCAATTCCATCCATATCAAAACCATCTTTCAACTCCATTACCTCGTTGTACAGTGCAACAAAAAATTCCGTACAACCTAAGGAACCCCCTGGATGGCCAGAGTTTACCTTGTGTACCATCCGCAAAATATCCCTGCGAACCTGGGTAACTAAATCCTGTAATTCCTGAATGTTTGGCATCGTATTGATTTTAAGCTCTCAAAAGTAACGGCATTCCCGTTGTTAAACAAGCACTTGTACATTATTTTACGAAACGCTTTGCGAAGGGAAACTTTATTTTTTTGTTAAGGCTTTGTAGTGGTTGAGTTGGCTATATTTGCGGTTTTAAAAGTCACCATTGGAATTTACCCTAGAACATAAGGACAGTCAGAGTAAGGCACGGGCAGGAACACTTACCATGGATCATGGCAAAATCGAAACTCCCATCTTTATGCCCGTGGGCACGGTGGCCTCCGTAAAAGGAGTGCACCAGCGAGAGCTTCGTGAGGAGGTAGACCCTGACATTATTTTGGGTAATACCTATCATCTTTACCTAAGACCGAAAACTGCCATTATTGAAGAAGCTGGGGGACTTCACAAGTTCATGGGTTGGGACCGAAATATATTAACGGATAGCGGTGGCTATCAGGTGTATTCCTTGTCCAACAACAGGAAAATCAAGGAAGAAGGGGTCAAGTTTAAATCGCATATAGACGGGTCCAATCACTTTTTTACTCCTGAAAATGTGATGGAAATCCAACGCACTATTGGGGCAGACATCATCATGGCTTTTGATGAATGCACACCTTATCCATGCGATTACAATTACGCCAAACGTTCCATGCATATGACCCACAGATGGTTGGATAGGTGTATCAACCATTTGGAAAAATTGCCATTTAAATATGGGTATTCCCAAAGTTTTTTCCCGATTGTCCAAGGATCTACATATAAGGATTTACGCCAGCAGTCAGCCGAATATGTAGCTTCGGTAGGTGCGGAGGGAAATGCTATCGGGGGACTTTCTGTTGGAGAGCCGGCTGAGGAAATGTATGCCATGGCCGAATTGGTCTGCGATATTTTACCGGAGGACAAACCAAGGTATCTAATGGGGGTCGGTACACCCATCAACATCTTGGAAAATATTGCCTTGGGCGTAGATATGTTCGACTGTGTTATGCCAACCAGAAACGCTCGGAACGGAATGTTGTTTACCGCCCATGGGACTATAAACATCAAGAATAAAAAATGGGAGGCGGATTTCTCCCCAATCGATGAGATGGGCATCACCTTTGTAGATACCGAGTACTCCAAGGCGTATCTACGACATTTATTCGCTGCCAACGAATATTTGGGCAAGCAAATCGCTACGATCCACAACCTTGGTTTTTATCTCTGGTTGGTGCGTACCGCGAGAGAACGTATTTTAGCGGGAGATTTTCAGGAATGGAAGACCAAAATGGTTCAACAAATGGATAAAAGATTGTAATGCTTACCATACTGGATAGATACATCTTGAAACGATATCTGGTGACCTTTTTGGGAATGCTGATGTTGTTTGTTCCCATTGGTATCATGGCCAATTTGGCCGAGAAAGTGGGAAAGATCATAGACAATGAAGCTCCGTTGGGAGAGGTAATTGTGTTTTATGGTAATTTCACCTTGGTGATCGGGAACCTATTGCTACCCATATTCCTTTTTCTATCCATCATTTTCTTTACCTCCAAATTGGCCAGTAATACTGAGATTGTGGCGATTTTAAGTTCTGGGGTGTCCTACTGGAGATTCCTAAGGCCTTACTTAATAGGGGCTACCCTGGTAGCCTTTCTGATTTTTATGATGGGGATGTTCATTGTGCCTCATGCAAGTATTGGGTACAACGAATTTGAATACAAGTATTTCAAGAGGGGCAAACAGGTTAGGGAAACCACAAATATCTTCAACCAGTTAAACGAGAACGATTACATTTATGTAAGCAGTTTTGAGCCCAGTAGAAAAATTGGCTATAATTTTACTTTTGAGCATTTTGATTCCATCAAGCAGCTCGATTACAAAATATCCTCCACCAACATAAGATGGA
Organism: Bacteroidota bacterium; assembly: GCA_039196145.1. Taxonomy (GTDB): domain Bacteria; phylum Bacteroidota; class Bacteroidia; order Flavobacteriales; family Flavobacteriaceae; genus Flagellimonas. Next base: position 1,473 of record JBCCUY010000246.1, on the reverse strand, counting down.
TAGAAAAAGACAGTATATATAGGTTGACAAATTATGTTAAGCGTAAGCTTAGGGATGGGGTAGAAATCATGGAAACTAAACGTAGGTTGGACACCTTGTTTACCTTTAAGATTGAAGACCTTACTCCAGTATCTTATGTGGCTGAGACCAAAAATCTGTTTGAGTTGAATGAATTCATCGATGATCAAAAACGAAAAGGTGCCTCAAATATCAATGCCTATATTTTGGTGAAGTACAAACGATGGGCCTTACCCATCACGGCTTTTGTATTAACGATTATTGCTGTGGCCGTGTCTTCCGTAAAAAGAAGGGGAGGTATGGGATTAAACCTCGCTTTTGGTATTGGTGTGGCATTTATCTATATCTTTTTCGATAAAGTTTTTGGAACCCTTGCGGAGCAATCCGGCTTCTCGCCCTTGTTGGCAGTTTTGATTCCCAACCTTCTTTTTGGAGCTTTTGCAGTGTATATGTTGATGAGGGCCAAACGATAAGCTTTCACAACGATCCTTTGATAGCGAATTGATACCGGTAGGAGGTATGGAATATCATTAAAGTTTTATATTTGTCCCCAATATTTTGTTGAAACCAAACTTCCATGGAGTATTTAGATTTTGAACTTCCCATTAAAGAACTTGAAGACCAGCTTCAAAAATGTATGATAATTGGGGAGGAGAGCGATGTTGATGTTAGCGAAACCTGCCTTCAGATTGAAAAGAAGTTGGGTGAAACACGAAAGGAAATCTATAAAAATCTTACCGCCTGGCAACGGGTACAATTATCCAGACACCCAAATAGGCCCTACACCATGGATTATATCAATGCCATTTGCGGGGATACTTTCTTGGAGCTACACGGAGATAGAACCGTAAAGGATGATAAGGCCATGATCGGGGGTTTGGGAAAGATAGGCGACCAAAGCTATATGTTCATAGGTCAGCAAAAAGGCTACAACACCAAGACTAGACAGTACCGAAACTTTGGGATGGCCAATCCGGAAGGTTACAGAAAGGCGTTGCGTCTGATGAAATCTGCCGAGAAGTTTGGCGTTCCGGTCGTATGCTTTATAGATACGCCAGGGGCCTATCCTGGGATTGAAGCAGAGGAAAGAGGCCAAGGGGAAGCCATAGCTAGAAACATTTTGGAAATGACCCGTTTAAAAGTGCCCATTATTGTAGTAATTATTGGTGAGGGGGCTTCCGGTGGTGCTTTGGGCATTGGAGTGGGAGACAAGGTATTGATGTTGGAAAATACCTGGTATTCCGTAATTTCCCCAGAATCATGCTCTTCCATTCTTTGGAGAAGCTGGGAGTTTAAGGAGCAGGCAGCAGATGCCTTGAAACTTACGGCCACGGATATGAAAAAACAGAAGTTGGTGGATGAGATTGTAAAGGAACCTTTGGGAGGCGCGCACACCAATCGAGAAAAAACTTTCGAGACCGTTCGGAATAAAATTTCTGCCCATTTTGAGGAGCT